>JBGASS010000247.1:0-4382 GCA_044229555.1 Holophagaceae bacterium | reverse complement strand
CTGGTCCCTGGCCCGGCCCCGGCCCGCGGCCCTGCCGCCGGGCTCCGCCCACGTCAACGCCCTGGCGCTGCAGGATGGCCGGCTGCTGGTGGGCCTCTTCAACGGCGGGCTCGCCGTGGGCACCCCCGCCAAGCCCGCCTGGAGCTGGAAGGCCGTGCCCGGCAGCGAGGCCTGGGGCGTGAATGCCATCCTTTCCGCCGGCGGCGCGGTGCACGTGGCCAGCCTCCGGGGCGTGGCGCGCCTGGAGGCCGGCCGGCTGAAACCCGTGGAGCCCAAGGACGCCGGGGCCGCCTTCGCCCTCGCCGCCACCCGGGACGGCCTCGCCCTGGGCTTCGGCCAGGGGGTGCTGCTGCCCGGATCGCGCTTCCTCTCGGCCTTCCACGGCCTGCCGGGGAACCAGGCCCTCGCCCTGGCGGAAGGCCCCGGCGCCGCGGATCCCCTCTTCGTGGGCACCCCCACGGGGCTCGGCGCCATCCAGGGCGCCCGGGTCGCCTGGCGCACCGCCCCTGGGGACGGCCGCCTGCCCCATCCCTGGGTCACCGCCCTCGCCTTCCGCGGAGAGGACCTGCTGGTGGGCACCTATGGCGGCGGCGTGGCCCGCCGCCTCACTGGCCGCAGCGCCCCCGGAAGCCCCGGCGCCTTCGAGGCCTTTCCCGAGACCGGGGGCCTGAAGGTGAACACGGGCTGCCTGGTGGAAGCCGGCGGCCGGCTCTACCTGGGCACCGACGGCCGGGGACTGTGGCGGCTCAGCGCTGATGGACGCCGTTTCACCCCCGTGCGCGTTCCGCTACCCTCGTCGCACGTCACCGCCATCCAACCGGGCCAGGATGCCCTTTTCGTCGGGACCGATGAAGGCCTGGCCCGGCTGCCCTATCCCCTTCCAGAGGACTCGAACTGACATGCGCCGTGCGACCGATTTCCAACGGGGGGACCGCCTGGGCCTGCGGCCCGATGTCCCCCCGCACCCCCGCTCGGATCTCGGGCGAAGCCCTCGCCCTCGCCGATGGGCCTCCCTCCTCTTTGTGTTTCTCGCCGCCGGCGCGCCGGCCCTGCGCGCCCAGGCGGGCCTGCTGGTGCCCACCAGCTCCGGCCGCCCTGACGCCTCCGTGCTCAGCCTGCGGGAGATGACCATCGACATCGGCATCGCCCGGGGCTACGCCCGCGTGAACGTGCGCCAGGTCTTCGAGAACCACACTTCGTCCATCCAGGAGGGCACCTACCGCTTCGCCCTGCCGCCCTCCGCCGCCGTGGGCGACTTCGCCGTGTGGGACGGCCTGGTGCGCATCCCGGGCGTGATCCTGGAGAAGCAGCGCGCCCGGGCCATCTACCGGGAGCTCACCCGCCAGCGCATCGATCCCGGCCTCCTCCAGCAGGGCGAGGAGGAGGATGGGGAGTCCGGCGGCCGCGGCGCCGGCGGCCGGCCCTCCGGCGGCGCCCTCTTCTCGGTGACCGTGGCCCCCATCCCGCCCATGGCCACCAAGCGCCTCGAGCTGCAGTTCCAGGAGGAGGTGCCCTTCATCGAGGGGGCCGGCGAGTTCCGCCTCGTCCTGCGCCCCCCGGACGGCGAGGCCCCCACGGCCCGGAACCTCACCGTGCGCGTGAAGCTGGAGGACGGCACCTTCGAAGCGATGCCCGCGGGCCTGCCCCTCAAGGCCAGCGCCGAGGGCGCCGAGTTCAGCGGCACGGCGGTGAAGCTGGGCCGGGACCTGGTCTTCCGCATCCGTCCGCGCCAGGCGGAGGGCCTGCGCCTCAGCGCCTTCCGCAATCCCGAAGGCGCCCTGCCGGACGGCCTGGCCCTGGCGCCCTGGGAGCGCCCGGCGGAGATCCCGCCGGAGAAGGACGGCTTCTTCCTCCTGGAGGCGGTGCCACCGACCGGAGCTTTCGTCCGCCCCGCCTCCCAGGAGGCGGCCCGGCGCCTGCCGGCTCCGCCGCCCCGCCGCCCCCCGGCGGTGCCACCGACCGGAGCTTTCGTCCGCCCCGCCTCCCAGGAGGCGGCCCGGCGCCTGCCGGCTCCGCCGCCCCGCCCCCCCCCCCAGACCCACGCCCTCTGCTTCGACACCTCCCTGGGCCACCGCTGGGGTGGCCTGGAGACCGCCTACGCCCACCTGGTGCGCGTGCTCCAGGACCTGAAGCCCGCGGACCAGTTCGCCCTCATCCCCTACGACCGCAAGCCCGCTGCCGCGGCGCTGAAGCGGGGCGGCGCCGCGGAGGTCGAAGGGGAGCTGAACGCCCTGCGCAACCGGCCCCTGGGCCCCGGCGCCAACCTGCCCGCCGCCCTCGCCGCGGCGCGCAAGGCCGTCGGCGACAAGGGCCGCATCCTGGTGCTCACCGGCGGCCAGGGCGTGGCGGGCTCGAAGGCGCTGCGCGCCGCCGCGGGAGCTGTTCCCGTCTTCACGGCGGTGACCACCGGCGAAGCCGGGGAGGCCCTGCGCGCCGCTTCGGAACAGCTCCTCTCCCCCACCGCCACGGAGATCGAGACGGACCTCTTCTTCAAGCGCCTGCTCACCCCCGAGGAGAAGGCCGAGCCCAAGGCCGCGGCGGCGGGGTCGGAGGACGAGGTGCCCTTCAAGGTGAGCGGCGGCGAGCCGAAGCTGCGCCACATCTATCCGGTGCTGGTGCAGCCCCTGGCCGCCGGCAGCCTGTCGGGCTGGGTGGGCCGCTACGCCGCGCCCCAGCCCAGGCTGCGCTTCACCCTCGCCTCGAACCTCCTGAAGGGCGGCGCCCAGTCCCTGGAGGCGGCCCTCCCCGAGAAGGCCCTCGACGCCCGGGACCTGCCCCGGCGCTGGGCCCGCGCCCGGGTGGACGACCTGCTGGCGCGCATCGAGGCCGAAGGGGAGAAGCGCGAGTGGATCGAGGAGATCATCGCCCTGTCCAAGCGCTACAAGTTCGTCACCCCCTACACGGCCTTCCTCGCCGCGCCCCGCTCCCTGCTGCGCCCCCGGCGCATCCAGCCCGGCGATCCGGTGCTGCGCGTCGAGTGCGACGAGGGCACCCGCGCCGCGACGGCCCTCTTCCCCTTCGGCCTGAGGCTGGACCTGGTGCGGCGTCCGGCCACCAACGTGTGGGAGGGCCGCTTCCTCGTGCCCGAAGGCTTCAAGGACGGCCGCTACGCCGTGCGCATCCTGCTCCACGATTCCAGCGGCGCCCGGGTCTCCGAGACCAAGCACTTCATCCTGGACGGCAAGGCCCCCGACATCCGCCCCGAACTGCCCGCCTCCGCGCGGTCCGGGGACGTGGTGCCCATCAAGGCCCACGCCGACGGCGACGTGGTCTTCCTCACCGCGCGCCTGGGCGACGGCGCCCCGGTGCCCCTGCGCTGGGACCCGGCGGCGAAGTGCTCCATCGGCCTGCTGCGGGTGCCCGAAGGCCCGCCGGGGCCCCGGGAGATCGTCTTCGAAGCGGTGGACGGCGCCAAGAACCGCGGCTTCGCCCGCACGTCGCTGGAGGTGAGGCCGTGAAACGCCGCCCTGCGATCCTGCTGCTCCTCGCCCTCGGGGCCCTCGGCGTACCCACCCTGGGGGTGCTGCGCGCCTCGGGCCTGCCCTGGGCGGACATGACCCCCGCCGACTGGGTCTACGCCGTCGCCACCCGCTTCGCCACCGTGGACGGGCACGTCGTCCACTACCCGACCCCCACCGCGGAACTGGCCCGCCTGCTGGAGGGCCGCCAGGAGGCCAGCGCCCTGCGCCACCTCGCGGAGGCCCGCCTGGCCCTGGGGGACCGCCCCGGGGCTCTGGCCGCCATGGAGAAGTGGGCGGTGGCCGAAGGCGCCGCCGCGCCGGCGGCGGGGGCCCAGGCCTGGGCGGAGACGGCCCGGTGGGCCGCCGCGCACCTGGAGATGGCCGCCGCCTTCCGGGCGGCGGAGCGGGCCCTGCCGGGCCTGCCCGCCGAGGCGCGCATGGCCCTCTCCCGGGAACGCATCACCTGGGCCGAGCGCCATCCCGATCTCGCCGATCCCCTCGCCCTCCGCAAGGCCCAGTCCCAGATGTTCCCCGGGGACGGGCCCTCCCTGGAAGCCTGGCTGCGGGGCCTGGAGAAGGCCGGCCGCCTGGCGGAAGTGGATCAGGCCCTGGCCGCCAGCCAGGCCCTGGATCCCGAGCGGCGCCTCCTCCTGCGCTCCGACCTGCTGGCGGACCACAAGGATCTGAAGGGCGCCTTCCAGGTGCTGGACGCGGAGATCGCCAAGCCCTGGTCCATGGACGTCCGGCAGGCCTACGCCCGACGCGCCGACGCCGGCGCCCCCCGCGCGCCGGAGGGCTGGCGCGCCACCCTCGACGCCCGCTATGACGCCGGCGCCCTGGCGCGCCTCGCCACCTACCACCAGGGCCAGGGCCGCGGCGACGCCGCCGCGGAGCTGCTGCGCCAGGTGGAGCGCCGCCACG
>JBGASS010000246.1:0-4383 GCA_044229555.1 Holophagaceae bacterium | reverse complement strand
AAGCCCGCCGGCGCCCACCAGTCCGCGTCCCCGAGGGCCGCGGCCAGGCCGCCCAGGGGCGCCTTGCCCGCGGCGGCGGTGGCGCGGCCGGCGGCCCAGGGCTGCAGGAAGGCCTCGCCGCGCTGGCCGTCCAGCAGGACCCAGAAGGCACCGTCGTGCCCGGCCTCCCGGAGCGCGCGGGCCCGCAGCTCGAAGGCCGAGAAGCCCCAGGTCGGGCACCCGGACAGGGCCAGCCCTTCCACGGTGGCCACGCCGATGCGCAGGCTCGTGAAGCCGCCGGGCCCCACGCAGCAGGCGACGCCCGCGAGGTCGGCGGGCCGGGCGCCGGCTTCCCGGAAGAGGGCGTCCAGGGTGGGCATCAGGGCCAGGCTGTGGCTGCGGCCGACGCCCACCTCCACCCGCCGCGACCAGGAGCGGTCTCCATCCACCAGGACGAGGTGAAGGATTTCGGTGGTGGTGTCGAGGCCAAGGAGCATGGAGTCCAGCCTATACGCGAAAGGCGGCCCGAGGGCCGCCTTCCAGAAGGTCAGAAATGCCTCAGGCCGCGGTCTTGGGGCGGCTCAGGCTGGCGGTGCCCTTGGGGGCCTTGACGATCTTGCCGGCCTGGATGCAGCTGGTGCACACGCGGACGCGCTTGGCGGCGCCGTTCACGAGGGCCCGGACCTCCTGGAGGTTCGGGTTCCAGCGGCGCTTGGTGATGTTGTTGGCGTGGCTGACGTTGTTGCCGAACTGGGGCTTCTTGCCGCAGAGCTCGCATTCACGGGACATGGCATACCTCGGAACTGGACTTGGTCTGACCAAAGATCGTTAGTCTACCAGCCTGGATCCGGAACTCAAGGAAGAAAACCGTGCTGCCCCCCGCCGAGCTGGACACCCTCGCCCTGGCCTTCGCCGTGCTGCCCTGGCCCGAATCCGCCAAGGCGGCCATCTGGGCCGGGCTGCAGGCCGGCGAGGCCCTGCCCCCCACACCGGCCCGGGCCCTCGAGGACCTGCGCCGGGACCTGCCCCGCTGGCGCGAGGAGGCCGCCTCCCGGGGCGCCGCCCTGCGCCTCCCCTCCGACGAAGGCGTGGCTCCCTTCCTCGAGGGTCTGCCCTATCCCGTGGCCTTGTGGGTGCGGGGGACGCTGCCGCCGCGGGGCCCGCGCCTCGCCGTGGTGGGGGCGCGGAAGGCGACGAGCCTTGGGCTGGCTCGCGCCCGGGCCTGGTCGAAGGCCTTCGCGGAAGCCGGCGTGGCGGTGCTGTCGGGGCTGGCCCGGGGCATCGATGGCGCGGCCCACGAGGGGGCTCTTGAAGGAGGCCGCACCTGGGGCATCCTCGGCTCGGGCCTGGACCATCCCTACCCGCCGGAGCACGCGGGGCTCATGGATCGCATCGTCGCCGGCGGCGGGGGGGTGCTCACGCCCTTCCCGCCCGGCGCGCTGCCGCAGAAGTGGCACTTCCCGCGGCGGAACCTGCTGCTGGCGGCGTGGACGGAGGGCGTCCTGGTCATCGAGGCGGCCACGCGCTCGGGCTCCCTGGTGACGGCGAAGCTGGCGGCGGATCTGGGCAAGGAGGTCTGGGCCTGCCCGGGAGGTCCGGAGGAGCCCCTGAGCGAGGGGCCCAACGGCCTTCTTCGGGACGGCGCGAGGCTGGTCCGCAAGCCTTCGGATCTCCTTGAAGACCTTGGATTTGAACCTGACCCCTCGCGCGTACGCCCGCGCTAGGGCGCGCACGCGCGTGGCGCGAGGGCCCCGCTTGACAAGCCTCCCGGCCCAGGGTTCATGATCCGTTTTCGACGTTCTCTATATCGTCCGAGGAGTCCCCGTTGTCCAAGCTCGTCATCGTCGAGAGTCCCTCGAAGGCCAAGACCATCTCCAAGTACCTGGGCAAGGGCTACGTGGTGAAGGCCTCCGTGGGCCACATCCGCGACCTGCCCAAGAACGAGAAGGTCGACCAGGCGGGTTCGAAGGTGGACGTCATCGACGTGGAGAACGGGTTCAAGGAGATCTACGAGATCCCGGATTCCAAGGCCAAGGTCGTCGCCGAGCTGAAGAAGGCCGCCCGGGAGGCCACGGAGCTGATCCTGGCGACGGACCCGGACCGGGAAGGCGAGGCCATCTCCTGGCACCTGCTGGAGGCCATCAAGCCCCCGAAATCCCTGCCGGTGCGCCGGGTGATGTTCAACGAGATCACCCCCAAGGGCATCGCCGCGGCCATGGCCAAGCCCGGCCAGATCAACAAGGACCTGGTGGACGCCCAGCGGGCGCGCCGGGTGCTGGACCGCCTGGTGGGCTACAAGATCAGCAAGGTGCTCTGGGACAAGGTGCGCCGCGGCCTCAGCGCGGGCCGGGTGCAGAGCGTCGCCGTGCGCATCATCGTGGACCGGGAACGGGAGATCCAGGCCTTCAAGGCCGTGGAGTACTGGGTCCTGAAGGCGAAATTCGCGGCGAAGCTGCCGCCCCAGTTCTGGATGCGCCTCACGCGGCTGGACGGCGCGGCGGTGCAGTTGGGCAACAAGGAGACCAAGCGCCGGGTGAAGGACGAGAAGGAGGCCCACGCCCTGCGGGACCAGATCCTCAAGGCGCCCTGGAAAGTCACGAAACTGGAGACCAAGGAGAAGAAGCGCAACCCGTCGGCCCCCTTCACCACGGCCAAGCTGCAGCAGGAGGCCGCCCAGAAGCTGAAGATGGGCGTGAGCCGGACCATGTCCAACGCCCAGCGGCTGTATGAAGGCGCGGATTTCGGTGAAGGGCCGGTGGGTCTCATCACCTACATGAGGACGGATTCGCCCCGCCTGGCCCCGGAGGCCATCGAGGCCACCCGGGACTTCATCGCGAAGAAGTACGGCAAGGACTTCCTGCCGGCGAAGGCGAGGGTCTACACGGGCAAGGCCGGCGCCCAGGACGCCCACGAGGCCATCCGCCCGACGGATATTACGAGAACCCCTGAATCCCTCCGCGGGCACCTGGATCCCGACCAGTTCCGCCTCTACGCCCTGATCTGGCGGCGGACGATGGCCTGCCAGATGGAGGCGGCGCGGTTCGACGAGACGGTGGTGGAGACGGAAAGCGCCCTCAAGAACGGCGAGACGGCCACCTTCGAGGCGAAGGGCGAGATCGAGCGCTTCCCGGGCTGGCTGGCGGTGTACCGGGCGGACGCGGCGGAGGAGAAGGCCGAGGCCATCGCGGACGCGACGAAGGCGGAGGGCGAGGAGGACGAGGAGAACATCGGCCTGCCGGCGCTCACCCTGGGCGAGACGCTGAAGCTGGAGAAGCTGGAGACGGACCAGCAGTTCACCAAGCCCCCGGCGCGCTTCAACGAGGCCACGCTGGTGAAGGAGCTGGAGGAGGACGGCATCGGCCGCCCGTCGACCTACGCGAGCATCATCGAGACCATCCAGAACCGGGACTACGTGAAGAAGGTGGAGGGCCGCTTCAAGCCCACGGAGCTGGGCATGGTGGTCACTGACCTGCTGATCCAGGGTTTCCACGAGCTCATGGAGCCCAAATACACGTCGGGCCTGGAGGACAAGCTGGACCGCATCGAGGGCGGCGAGGCCAGCTACGGGAAGATGCTGAAGGACTTCTACGTCCCCTTCGAGAAGGCCCTGGCCCACGCCGGCGCGGAGATGCAGAACCTGAAGGCCGGCGTGCCCAGCGACCGGGTGTGCAAGAAGTGCGGCGCGCCCATGCTGAAGCGCATCGGCAAGAACGGCTTGTTCCTGGGCTGCACGCGCTATCCGGACTGCGACGGCACGGAAGAGATCGAGGCCATGGAGGAGCCGGAGGACGCGCCGGAATGCCCGCTCTGCGGCACGACGCCCATGAACCTGCGGAAAGGCCAGTGGGGCCCCTTCTGGGCCTGCCCGAACTACCCGACCTGCAAGGGCATCCGGAAGGCGGATCCCAAGGGCCTGCCCGTCCCCGCCGACGAGCCGACGGGCGAGAAGTGCCCCACCTGCGGCAAGGGCTTCGTGAAGCGCCACGGCCGCTACGGCCTCTTCACCTGCTGCATGGACTACCCCACCTGCAAGACCGTGAAGAAGGAGATCCTCGCCGGCTTCGCCTGCCCCAAATGCCGCGGCGACGTCGCACCCCGGAAGACCCGCTTCGGCAAGGTCTTCTACGGCTGCACCAACTACCCCAAGTGCGACTTCACCGCCTGGGACAAGCCCGTGCCCAGGAAGTGCCCCAAGTGCGCGAATCCGTACCTGGTGGAGAAGACTCGCAAGCCTCGCGGGAAGGATCCGATTCAGGTGCTGCTCTGCCCGAAGGAGGGGTGCGGGTTTGAGGAGGGGATGGGCTAGGAGGCCATCACCGGCTCCCCTTCAGGAGTTCGTTGATCCCGTTCGGCACCCTGCCCGCCTCAAGCATTCGCTTGAAGGACTCATACACGTCCGTCTTC
>JBGASS010000245.1:0-4414 GCA_044229555.1 Holophagaceae bacterium | reverse complement strand
GATCGCGTGGAGCTGGTGGCCCGCCCGGGGGTCTCCGCCACGGCCCTCGCCGAGTCGGCCCGGGCCCTGCTGCCCCCGGGCGTCCTCCTGGAACCTCCGGAGACCCGGGCCTCGGCCAGCAGTGGCCTCAGCGAGGCCTACCGGTTCAACCTCCTCCTCATGAGCGTGGTCTCCCTCGCCGTGGGGGCCTTCCTGCTCTTCCAGGCCTTTGATGCCGCCGTGTACCGGCGCCGGGAGACCTGGGCGACCCTCCGGGCCCTTGGGGCCCCGTCGGGCTTCGTCCAACGCCTGGTCTTGAAGGAGGCCCTGGTCATCGGCGCCCTAGGCAGCGGGGCCGGCGTGGCCCTAGGGTGGGGCATGGCCCAGCTGGCGGTCCGGCTGGTGAGCCAGACCCTCCGTCTTCATTACGGCCTCAGCCAGGCCACCTCCGCCGACCTCCTGCCCGAGGAAGCCGCGATCGCCTTCGGGGCGGGGCTCGGTGCCTGCCTGGTGGCCGCGTGGGTTCCGGCCCGCCGCGCGGCCCACACCCCTCCCATCCCATTGCTGAAGCGGGGTGGCGAGTCCCAGCCCATCCCCTGGCAGCCCCTCGCGCTGCTGGGCCTTTCCCTCCTCCTGGCAGGCTTCGCCCTTCCCACGGCGCTCCGGTTGCCCCCGGGCGTCGCATGGCACGCCTACCTGGGAAGCGGCCTGATCCTCGTCGGCGGGAGCCTCGCCACCACGGCCCTCCTCCCGGTGCTGGGAAGGCCCGGGCGGAACGCGGCCCATTGGATCTGGCGCCTCCGGCTGCGCCCCCTGCAGCGGCCCACGGGCCGGCACGCCTTCGCCGCCGCCGCCCTCTCCGTGGCCGTGGGCATGGCCGTGGGCGTGGGGATCATGGTGCGCAGCTTCGAACACACCCTGGACACCTGGATCCGGGCGAGCCAGCGGGCGGATCTCTACATCTCCCCCCTGGGGGCCACCGGGGCCAGCAGCCACCGCCTGTCCAGCGACCTCCAGCTCGCCCTGGCGGGGGACCCGGCGGTCGCCGCGGCGGATCCCTTCGAGCAGGTCTCCATGATCCTCAATGGCCGTGCGACCTTCCTCGGCAGCCACGACTTCGAGGTCCTCGCGCCCCGCGGCGCCTTCCTCATGAGCCGGGGCGGCATCCCCCAGGACGTCCTCAACGCCATCCACACGGCGGGCCTCGCCGCGCCGGGTGCCATGGTGAGCGAGAGTTTCGCCCAGCATTTCCATGTGGACGTGGGGGCCAACCTCGAGGTGCCGACCCCCCAGGGACCCCGGAGCCTCCGAATCCACGGCGTCTTCCAGGATTACGGCAACGAGCATGGGTCCATCCTCATCGATCGTCCGGTGTTCAAGGCCTGGTATCAGGAGGAGCGCGCCACGGGTATGGCCCTCTTCCTGAAGCACGGGGAGTCTGCTTCCGCGGCGGCCCGCCGGCTGGCCAAGGCCCACCCCGGCCTGAAGATCCAGACCCGGGCTGAGAACCGGGAGCGCGCCCACACCCTTTTCCAGCAGACCTTCGGGATCACCTACGCCCTGGAGCTCATCGCCCTCACCGTGGCCCTGCTCGGCCTGGTGCAGGCCGTCCTCAGCCTGGCCATGGCCCGGCGGGGGGAGCTCTGGACCCTCCGCGCCCTGGGCGCGAAGGAGCGGGAGATTACCCGGATCCTCATGGGCGAGGGGCTCGGGATGGCCCTGGCCGGCCTCATCGGCGGTCTCGTGCTGGGCGGGGTCATGGCCCGCATCCTCGTGCATGAGCTCCAGCCCCAGAAGTTCGGCTGGTCCCTTCGCTTCACCGTGCCCTGGACTGCCCTGGCCGGGCTTTCGCTGCTGAGCTTCCTGGCCGCGGCCCTGGCCATCCTGCCAGCCACCCGCTGGGGCGCGCGGCTCCGCGTGGATCGTGAAGCGGAGGAGGGCGCATGAAGCCCCTGCTGAGGCCCGCCCTCCTTTCCCTGGCCCTCCCGGCCCTCGCCCAGGATCCCGACCTGGAGAGCCGGATCCTCGAGGTCTACCGGCCCGGCAAGGTCGCTCCGACCAATGGTCCCGCCCGTCCCCTCCATGCCCAGGTCGGCGCGCCGGCCCTCGCGCTTCCGCGAGATGCGGGGAGCCACCCCGAAACCACCCGGGAACGCTGGCTCCTCCGGGGCGTTCTCCAGGGCCCCTCCGGACAGCGGATCCCCTTCCAGGTCACCTTCCAGAGGCGCCGGTTCGCGGAAGGCGGGGGGACGGGCGCCTGGAGCCGATCGCAGATGCTCTCCGCTCAGGCGGCCCTCTGCCTGGGTTCCGGGCGTCGGATCCTCCAGGCCGAGCGACGCGGCCGCCTGGGGCTGGTCGCAGAAGCCGCCACGGACCGCCTTGCCTTGCGTTGCGACGGCTGGTCGCTGCTCCAGGGGCCCGGGAGCGACCAGGTGGAGCTCTCGGTGTCCCTGCCCGAGGGGCGGATGAGGCTGTCCTTCCCGCTCCCGGACGATCCCATCTCGCTGCCGGGCATCGATGCCCGGGATCCCATGCGCCGGACCCTGCGCCCGGGGCTCATGGCCCAGGGCCAGCTCGAGCTGAGCGGCCAGATGCCCCTGGAGCTCAAGGGCCGGGCCAGCCTCCTCCAGGAGTGGGGGCCCGACGTGGACGAGGGCTTCCCGGGATGGGACCAGGGACTCATCCAGTTCCGGGATGGCCGCACCTGGGTCTACCTCAACGAGCGCCCTCCCGCAGGTCACACCTCCAGCCGCGCCCTGCTCGTGGAGGTGGACGCCCAGGGCCGCCTGAATCGTGTCCAGCGGGAGCCGCTCATCTCCCAGCGCAAGACCTGGCAGAGCTCCATCAGCGGGGTGCGCTACCCGGTGGCCCTCCAGTTCCAGAGCTGGAACCAGATCATCTCCCTGGAGCCCTGGGCCGACAACCAGGAGCAGCGGACCCACTGGGCCGCCGGAAGCGCAACCTGGAGCGGTGCCTGCAAAGTCAAGGACGGCCGCGGTGACGACGCGGCCGATGCCTTCCTTGAACTGGCGGGATACGCCCACTCGATGCGGAACCGCTACTAGCTCCGCACCACGGGGACGCGCTCAGATGGCGGTGCCACCCTCGGGGAGGTTCACACCGGAGAGGGCCGCCGCCTTAGGGTTCACCAGGAGCTTCCCGCCGGTGGCCGGGCCCACCGCGACCACGGCGCCCTGCTTGGCACCAGCTTCGGTGGTGGCGGCCACGGGCACCTTCAGGCCCGCCATGCGCTGGATCAGGAAGGTGGCCGCGGCGCTGCCATCCCCGACGATGCGGTCCCCGGCGAGGAGCACCACGACATCGGGCTTCTGGGCCGAGAGGCTGGCCGTGGCCTTGCCCATGTCCTGGGGGCCCTTCACATCGATGAGCACGATCTTCATGCCGCCGGCGGCGCCCGCCAGGGTCTGCACGTGGGCCTTGCTCCCACCCTGGTCACAGACCACCGCGACGGTGCTCTTGTCGGGCCAGGTCTTCCGGATCGCGGCGATCAGGGCATCGTACTCGCCGGCAAAGGCGGAGGTGGCGGTGAGCATGAGGGCGGCGGTGAGGAATCGGCGCATGGGTTCTCCTTACCCCAGGTATCGGCTGACTCCCATCGCGCCTTTAGCAAAAATATATTAAGGTCCCATTGCCCACCGCGAAGACCGCCCCCTGCTTGGCACCCGCTTCGGTGGTGGCGATGACGGGCACCTTCACGCCGGCCATGCGCTGGATGAGGAAGGTGGCCGCCGGGCTGCCGTCGCCGGCCACCCGGTCCCCGGCGATGAGCACCACCACGTCGGGCTTGGCGCCCGAGAGGGATCCCAGGGCTTTGCCCATGTCCTGGGGGCCCTTCACATCGATGAGCATGATCTTCATGCCGCTGGCCGCGCCGGCCAGGGCCGTCACGGCCCCCTTGCTGCCGCCCTGATCGCACACCACCGCCACCTGCGTCTTCTCCGGCCAGGTCTTCCGGAGGGTGGACATCAGCGCATCGTAGTCACCGCTGAAGGCGGGCAGCGCGGTGGACAGCAGGAACAACCGGGGGATGAGACGCATCGAGATAGCCTCCGCACCGCCTATCGGCGAGGATGGCCGGAGCCTGAATCCCGGTGATGGTGTCGAATATTTCCTAAGTCAGGATGCCGGCGATGCAGGCGGAGAGGAAGTTCGCCAGGGTGCCCGCCAGCATGGCCCGGACCCCGAGCCGCGCGAGGTCGCCGCGCCGCTCGGGCACCAGCGCCCCGATGCCGCCCACCTGGATGGCGATGGAGCTGAAGTTCGCGAAGCCGCAGAGGGCGAAGGTGGCCACCAGCTTCGCCTTGGCACTGAGCTGGGTCATCGCCCCGAGATCGAGGAAGGCCACGAACTCGTTCACCACCATGCGCGTGCCGAGGAGGGAGCCGATCTGGCCGGCCTCGCCCCAGGGCACGCC
>JBGASS010000244.1:0-4449 GCA_044229555.1 Holophagaceae bacterium | reverse complement strand
GTCCCCCATCGCCACGAACCACCGCGGGGAAGTGCCGGACAGCGTCGAGCACGCCCAGCAATTCGCCAGCGTGCCGCGGCGGGAACGGCTCGCCGAACTGGTCGCGACCGATCCCAGCCCGACCGACCTGGTGTCCGCGTCGGCGTCGCCGCCCACCAGGGCCGTGCCCAGGCCGAAGACGCCGCTCACCAGGGCCAGGTCCCAGCGGCCCGAGACCGGATCCACGCCGAAGGCCACGCCGGCGGCCTCCGCCGCCACCATGCGCTGCACCAGCACCGCCGGCGGCTCCGGATCCCCGAGGCCCGCTTCCCTGCGGTAGGCCAAGAGGCGCTCGCTGAAGCCGCTGCGCCAGACATCGGCGACCCGCGCCGGAACATCGGCGGGCGCCACGAAGAGGTAGCTCTCCAGCTGCCCGGCGAAGCTGAACTGGCCGCCGTCCTCATCCACCGCGCTGCTGCGCACGGCGAAGCGGTCGCCGGGAGCCCCGAGCTCCGCAAGGGCGGCGGAGAGGGCCGCGGCGACCCCGGCGCTGGGCGCCAGGGACTCCAGCAGGGTGACGTTCCTCCGGCTCGCGTGGAAGGCCTCCGGCGCCACCACGAACCAGGCGGGAATCTCGAAGTCCGCGTCCTGGAGGCGAGCGAGGGCCCCGGCCTTGCCGCCGAAGACGCCCTTGTCGCCGGGCCGGAGGACGAAGCTCATCGCACCAGCCCAAGGGGCGCGAGCCAGCGGACCGCATGGGGCAGGAGGCCGAGGCTCAGGTAGAGGGTGAGCGTCCACAGACCCGAGCCCAGCTCGATGGCCTTGGCGCGGCCCGGCAGGGGCTGGGCGATGTAGCGCAGGGCGAGCAGGGCCCGGAGCAGGAAGGCGCAGCCCAGCACGAGGGCGATGGCCAGAGGCGCGCGGGTGTGCAGGCCTGCGAGGCTTCCGAACACGGCGGTGGCCAGCACCATCACCAGCCAGAAGGCAGCCGACTTCCGCGGGCCCCAGAGGGAGCTGTAGGTCTCCACGCCCTCCTCCTCGGACTCCGGCGCGCGGATCTTCCGGCCCAGCTCGATGACCACGCCATTGCAGAGGCTGGCCAGGAGGAACCATTCCAGGCCCCGAGGCGGCAGGACCTGGTGCAGGGTCCAGTCGCAGCTCGTGGCGTAGAAGTCGATGAGGGGCATGATCACCATGTGGGACCCGAGGTAGACCAGGGGCCGGGCCTTCAGCCAGTCCCGCACCCAGAACTCCTTGGACATGGAGGCCAGCCAGGCCCAGGTCACGCAGAGCCAGAGCACCAGGCCGGGCTTGTGCCAGAGGGCGAGGCCCAACTGCACGGCGCAGCCCACGGCGAAGAGCGCCGCCAGCTCGTTGAGCGTCACCAGGCCCCGGGGCACGGGGCGGTAGGGCCGCCAGCGGCGGTCCTCCTCGAAGTCCTTGTGCTCGTCGGCGACCCGGAGCTGGAAGAAGAAGATCAGGGACGTCGCGAAGGCCACCAGGAAGGAGCGCCCCGAAGGCCAGGCGCCGGCCTGGCGCAGGTTGGCGCTGTAGGCCACGGCGCAGAAGCTGAAGGCCGCGATGAGGGGGCCGTGGGCGAGGAGGGGGAAGCGCTCCGCCTGGTAGGTCCACCAGCGCTTCACGGGCGGTCCACCGGCGGGACGGGCCGGGATGAAAGTCGGGCGAGCGATGAAGTCATCGTTCGAGGCGCTCCAGGAGGGTGAGGAGTCCAGGGTAGTCCACCTTGGCGTTGTGGCGCCGGTCCAGGGGGATGCGCTTCACCGCGTGCACGGCGTCCAGACTGGCCCAGGCCAGGGCCCGCCGCACCGCCGAAGGGTCGGCCTCGCCCTCCACCGCCAGCAGGCGGCGTCCTCGCAAGGCCGCGAGGGCCGCCCGGCGCACGCCCTCCACCTGCAGGGCCGCGGTCTCCACCGCGAAGGGGAAGAGCTCGCCCTTGGCGTCCCGGATCCGCGCCGAGCAGCGGCCCAGGAGCCAGACGCGCCCTTGTGCATCGAGGCGGCCCGCGTCGCCGGTGCGGTGCCAGACTTCGCCGTCCACCCGGAACTTGGTCTCCTCGTCGCCCCGGCCGTCCAGGTAGCCCTTCAGCACGTGGCCCCCGGCGACGACGATCTCGCCCACCTCGCCGACCGGGCAGCGCAGGGCCTCGAAGGCGGCGGTGTCGAGGGAGCCCAGGGGCGTGCCCCAGGCGTCCCGGATGATCCGCAGCCGGATTTCCGGTTCCACCGGCGGGCCCGCCAGCAGGCCGCGGCCCGCGGCCATGTCGGCGAGATCGCTGGCTGACATGTCCGAGAAGGGCATCTCCGCGATGGGTTCGGCCTCCGTGGAGCCGTACACCGCGACGACCTCCGCCTGGGGCGCCAGGGCCTGCAGCCGTTTCAGCAGGCCCGGAAAGACCGGCGCGCCGCCGGTGTAGAGGGCGCGGAAGCTGTCGAGGCGCTGCCCCCGGGCCTCGGCGCCCTCGGCGAGACGCTCGAAGAAGGCCGGGCTCGCCGCGCAGGTGGCGGGGCGGAGGACGCGGATCTCCTCCAGCACGGGGCCGGGATCGATGCGCCCCGGGCTGCGCAGGTCGGCGTCGGGAATCAGCGTCCCCTGCCCCGAGGCCAGGTTGGCCAGGACGAAGACCGGCAGCGTGGCCAGATCGAGCAGGCCCGGCGCGTGCTGGAGGGTGCGGGCCAGGACCGCGTGCTGAGTGAGGAGGAAGCCGTGGCTGCGGACGGCGGCCTTGGGCTCGCCGGTGGAGCCGCTGGTGAAGGTGATGAGGGCGGCGTCCCCGTCGGCCCGTGTTTCCGTGTGCGGGTCTGTGCCGCCGCCGGATCCGAAGGGGATGGCGAAGGGCCAGTAGCGGGCCGTGACGATGCGCCGGGGGATGCGCCGCAGGGCGGGCACCCACCAGCGGAGGACCTGGGCCTTGGGCGTCCCGAGGTAGCCTTTGGGCGGGATGCGGGCGCAGCACTTGGCCACGTGCTCGTCGCCGGCGCTGGGATCCAGGAAGACCGCCACCGCGCCGATGCGCAGCACCGAGAGGAGCACTTCGTAGAGGTCCAGGCCCATGGGCACGAAGACGAGCACGGGATCGCCGGCGCCGAGCCCCAGGGCGCGCAGGAAGGCCGCGCCCCGGGCCGTGCGCTCCTCCAGCTCCCGGAAGGACCAGGCGCGCCCTCGGTGCAGGAGGGCCAGGGCCTTGGGCCGCGCCGCGGCCTGCTCCAGGAGGCGCTCGACCAGGTTCACGCCAGGGCCTTCGAATAGAGCGTGTAGCGGCGGATGACCTTCGCGTCCTCCCCCATGGAAGCGCTGCGGTTGGCGTCGTGCATCAGCGCGTGGATGGCCTTCGTGAAGCCCAGGGCCTTCGCTTCCCGCTGCACCCGGGCCAGGAGGAGCTTGCCGAGGCCCGCGAGGGCGCGGTCCGGCACCTTGGCCAGGGTCTTCACGATGAGGGTGTCCACCGCTTCGCCCCGCTGGGCCTGGAGCAGGTCCGGCACGCAGAAGACGAAGCCGACCGGCCTAGATCCTTGTTCTGCGATCCACACCAGGGGCGGCTTCGCGTAGGGCCGCACCTTCTCGTACATGGCCAGGAACTCGTCCTTGGGCAGGGGCGTGTAGAGCACGTTGGCGGCGAAGGCCGTTTCCGAGATCTCGAAGATGCGCGCCAGCTCCCCTTCGAAGTCGGCGAGGTCCAGCATGCGCAACGTCACGCCCGCGGCGGCGAGGCGCGCTTCCAATTCCGGCAGGCGCGGGTCCTTGGATTCCATGCGGGCTTCCAGGGCCGACTGGTAGGTCTGGAAGGGCGCGAAGCCGGTCGCCTCCCACCAGCGGGGCCATTCGGCGGGGTTCCAGGGCTCCAATGCGAAGGGAGGAAAGGCGCACGTGTCGGTCATGAACCGGTAGCTTCGCCACGTGTTGCCATCCATGGGGCCCACCGCCAGGGTGCAGCCCCGGGCCCGCAGCTCGGCGCAGGCGGCCTCCAGCAGGACACCCGCGGTGTCCGGGTCGGCGGCCGCGAAATGGCCCAGGGCGCCCAGGCGCTTGCCCGGCCAGGCTGGCACCCCGGACCACCAGAGGCTCACCCGGCCCCGGCCTTCCGCCTCCGCCAGGTGGAGGTCCGGCCCCTGCAGGGCCAGGGTGGCGGGGGCCAGGACGGGCAGGCCCGCGGACGGGGCGGGCAGGGCATCGGTCCAGGGGGCGTGGGCGCGCAGCAGGGTCATGGTCCATCCACGGCGGCGAGGCGGATGCGCGTGCCGGGGGGCAGGCGCAGGGTGAGCCCGGCGATGGGTTTCACGGGATCGTTGGAAAGGGCGGACAGGCGGAAGCGCGACAGCAGCACCGCCAGGATGACCACCGCCTCCGTCATGGCGAAGGGCATCCCCAGGCAGGTGTGAGGCCCCAGCCCGAAGGGGAGGTAGGCGGCGTGCTCGGCGTCCCCCAGGAAGCGCGCCGGATCGAAGCGCTCGG
>JBGASS010000243.1:0-4984 GCA_044229555.1 Holophagaceae bacterium | reverse complement strand
GCCTGAGCCTTCAGCCCTTGAACGCCGGGTCCTGGGCGGCGACCTTCCGCTTCCCGGGATGGAGGCGGTCCGCGAGGTCCAGGAGGGACTGGGCTTCGGCCCGGCCGCCCAGGGAGGCGAGGGTCCGCGCCATGAAGTAGAGGTTCACGCTCATGACCCGGCGCTCGTTGTGGAGCTTCCGGCTCCAGTCCACGCCGGTCTGCTTCTGGGCGAAGGGCGCGAAGATGGCCGTGGTGGCCGCCAGATCCTTCCGGGAGGCCGGGCCCAGGCCGCTGAGGAGCACGCTGCTGCTGTGCTCGGGGGCCCAGGCGCCCTTCAGCGCCAGGGAGAGCGCGTCCACCGTGGCGGTTTCTCCCCGCTGGGCGGCC
This sequence comes from Holophagaceae bacterium, assembly GCA_044229555.1. Lineage (GTDB taxonomy): Bacteria > Acidobacteriota > Holophagae > Holophagales > Holophagaceae > JADJVL01. The sequence continues at coordinate 4,616 of JBGASS010000243.1, read as the reverse complement.
CCGTAGGCGAGGAGGCTGCGGAGCACGTTGGAGCCCGGGTTCATCTCCAGGCCGGCCCTGACCATGGCCTCGGCCTCCGCACTCCGCCCGCTCCAGATCAGCGCGTCCGCGCCGGTGACATAGACGTACTCGGCGGTGGGCTTCAAGGCGATGGCGCGGCGGGCGTGCTCCACCGATTCGGCCAGGGAGCCGGCGTTCTGGAGCAGCACGGCGTAGCGGTGGTGGGCCTGCCAGCTGTTGGGATCCAGCTGGATGGCCTTCTCGAAGTAGCGGAGGGCGGCGGCGTGATTCTCCGGCCCCTCGAGACCGGCGAAGGCATCGCCGAGGACGTTGTAGGCGAGGCTGTTGCCGGGATCGAGCCGGATGGCCTGGAGGGCCGCCTGGCAGGCGCCTTCGATATTCCCGGTGCGCAGCAGGATGGCGGAGAGCCCCCGGTAGGCCTGGGGATAGGCGGGATCGGTCTCGATGGATTTCCGTGCGTGGGCCTCGCCCTCCTTGAAGAGCTTCTGGGCCTCCGCGAAGTGGCCCTGCCCGAGGGAACGGTCGCTGGCGATCTCCGAAAGGGCCCAGGCCAGGCCTGCGTGAGCGGGCGCGTAGCCCGGCTCCAGCTGGAGGGCCTCCTCGAAGTACTTCTTCGCCTGGAGGAAGGCGTCCAGGTTGCCCTGGGTGAGGTAGGCGTCGCCCTTGGCGAAGGCCTCCCGGGTCCGCGGGTCGTGGGCCCGGGACTGGACGCTCGTCCCCTCCCCCAGCCCCATCTCCCGGGGCAGCCGCGTGCGCAGCTCGTCCTCCAGCTCGAGGATCTCGGCGAGGGGCCGCTCCGAATTGAACTGCTGCACCAGGGCGCCGCTGCCGGCTTCGAGGACCCGCACGCCGAGCCGGACCCGGTCCCCGACGATCAGGTAGGTGCCGGTGACGAGCTGGTCCACCTTCAGGGTCCGCCCCAGCTCCGACACGCTGGAAAAGGCCTGCCCCGGCTGGCCGCCGAGGCCGCGCATGGCTTCCAGCACCCGGGCGCGGTCCACCACCATCACGTCGTTGCGGGCCACCAGGCTGCTGGCCATGGCATCGGCGAAACTGGTGCTGATCCAGGCCCTTCCGGGATCGGGCATGAGCTGCTCCAGGGGCAGCACCGCGATGGACTTGCGGCCCTTGGAGAAATCGGTCCCCGAGGCGGCCCTCGCCTCCGCCAGCCCGCCGGAGGAGCGGCGCAGCAGGGCGAACATGCCCCCGGCCCCCAGCAGGGCCACGACCCCGCCGAAGGCGGCGATGCGGAGCCAGGAGGACCGCGGCGCCGGCAGCACGGGAGCCCGCACCGTCGGCATGCCCTCCGGCGCATCCAGGGCCACCAGGACGTCCTGCATGGCCGGGAAGCGGGAGGCCGGAAGCTTGGCCATCAGCCGTTCCACCGCCGCGACGAAGCCGGGCGGGAGATCCGGGCGCGCATTCCGGAGGGCGCCGGGTTCGTCCTTCACCACCGCGAAGAGCGTCTCCACGAGGCTGCCCCGCAGGAAGGGATGGTGGCCGGTGGCCAGCTCGTACAGCAGGACGCCCAGGGAGAACTGGTCGGAGGCGGGGCCGACCTCGTGGCCGTTGGCCTGTTCCGGGCTCATGTAGGCGGGGGTGCCCTGGCTGTAGCCCGGCGCGGTGCGCTCGATGAGCGTCATGTGGTGGCTCGTGGCGCTGGCGGCCTGCTGCTCCGCCTCGCGCCGGGCGATGCCGAAGTCCAGGATCTTGAGGGTGCCCTCGGGGTGATCACCAGGTTCTCGAGCTTGATGTCCCAGTGGACGATGCCCTTCAGGTGGGCGTGGCCGAGGGCGCCGCAGGCCTGGCGGGCGACGCGCATGAGCCACTCGGGCTGTTGCGCTCTGGACGAGGCCGCAGTGCAGCCCTCCACGAGCTGCATGGCGATGAAGAGCGTGCCGTCCGCCTCGCCGGCCTCGAAGATCGTGGCGATGTTGGGGTGGTGGAGCTGGCAGGCCGTCTTGGCCCCTGCGATGACCAGGGCCCGCCGCCGCGCCTCGTCCGCGTCCTTCAGCAGCTTCAGCGCCACCACCGCTCGAGGCGCAGGTCCAGCGCCCGCCACACCGATCCCATGGCCCCCTCGCCCGGGGGTTCGAGAAGCCGGTAGGAACCGAAGGTCTGAAGGGTGTCGCTCAAGCGCGTGGGTCAGGGGACAGTATAGGGTCGGCTGGTAGACTTCGGGTTCCGCCCAGCGTTGCCAGCGATTTGCCCGGACGGCGCGCCTCGAGCCGCCGCGGCTTATGGAGCCAACCCGTGATCGAAGACTTCCCGTCCAACCCTTATGCGCCGCCCGAAGCGCCCCTGGAACTCGAGCCGGAGGACCCGGGAGGCTTGCGTCCGATCCCCTTCGAGGACGTGGACGCCATGCCGGCCTTCTGGCGCCGGGTGGGACACATGTTCAAGCTGCTCTTCACGGATCCCTACGCCTTCTACGACCGCATGGGCGTGACGTCGGGGCTGGGCGCGCCCTTCCGCTTCCTCATGATCATGCTGCTGCCGTTGATCGCGCTGCTGCTCCTCCTCTTCGGGGTCCTGGGCGCCGCGACCATGTTCGGCACGGAGGCCCGGGGCGCTGAACCCCGGTGGCTCGTGCCCGTGATGATGGGCGGCACGGCCTTCCTCTACCCCGCGATGATCGCGGTCTCCACCGTGCTCTGGGGCCTGCTGAACCACGCCTGCCTCTGGATCTGGCGGGGAACGGCCCGCAGCGTGGGCGTGGGCCAGTCCATCCGAGCCACGGTCTACACCTACGCCTTCATCCTGATCGCCAGCTTCATCCCCCTCGTGGGCCTCTTCGCCGTCCTGGGGGGCGCGGTGCTGCTCGGCATCGGCCTGTCCCGGATGCACCGGACGGATCTCTGGCGGGGCATCGTCGCGGTCTTCACGCCCCTCGTCCTCTGCTGCGGCACCTACCTCGCCTTCATCGCCTTCGCCCTCGCGGCGGGGAACCTCAAGTAGGTCCGGCCTCCAGCCACGCTCCCACCGCCGCCACGACTTCACTCGGCTTCAGAACACGCTGGGTGGCGCCCGCATGCAGGGCCTGCCCCTCGTCCCAGGTCTCCAGGCGCCGGAAGAGCCGGGCCGCGCCCTCTGCGCCCAGCAGCTCCGGCAGCCGCACGGTGCCGCCGAAGCCCGTGAGGATGCCGTGCTTCGCCGCCGGGTGCCGCAGCCGCAGGCCCTCCACCCCCCAGCGCTCCTGGCCGTGGAGGGCGAGGTCGCAGCCGCCGCCCATGGCCGCGCCGCTGATCACCGTCAGGGTCCGCCAGCCCCGCCAGACGAGATGGTCCATGATCCGCTGGCCGCGCCGGGCGAAGGGCTCGGCGCCCAGGGCATCGAGGGCCAGCACCTCGTGGAGGTCGGCGCCGGCGCTGAAGTGGCAGGCCCGGCCCTCCATCCAGGGCGCGCCGCTCAGGGCGATCCGGGCCTTCCCCTGGGCGCGCAGGCCGGCGAGGAGCCGGTCCAGGGCCTCCAACGTGGCCATGGTGAGCCGGTGCAGGCCGTCCACGGAGTCCAGGCCGATCCAGGCCCAGTCCCGGCCCTCGCGCAGGACGAGGGACGTGGTCCCCTCGAAGACGCGGCGGGCCTCCATCAGATCCCCAGTCTCGCGAGGGCCTGCTCCAGGCTCTCCGCGTCCGGGTCCCAGGCCGGAATCCCCGGGAGCTGGTTGCGGAACCACGTGGCCTGGCGCTTGGCGTAGGCCTGGGTCGCCTGCACGACGCGCTCCCGGAGCTCGGCCTCCGGGAGTCCTTGGGCCATCAGGAGGCTGTAGCCGAGGGGCCGCAGGGCCTCCAGATCGGGCCCATGCCCAGCCTCCTGCAGCCGGCGCGCCTCCTCCGGCCAGCCCGCGGCGAACTGGGCCTTGACCCTCGCCGCCACCCGCTCCCGCTGCCGCTCCCGCGCGGGCTGCACCACCAGGACCCGCCAGTCCGCCGGGACCGGCGCCACGCCGCTCAGCAGGACCGAAGGGCGGCCGCCGGTGGCGAAGTGCAGCGCCAGGGCCCGCTGGATGCGCGGGAGGTCGTTGGGGTGGAGTTCCGCGGAGCGCTGCGGATCCACCGCCCGGAGGTAGCGGTGGAGGCGGCGGGGGCCCAGGCGGGTTCCCAGGGCGCGGACCTTCTCCACCAGCGGGGGAGCCACATGTGGAAGGGCCGTGAGCTGATTCCAGATGCCCCGCAGGTAGAGCCCCGATCCGGTCACGAGCACAGGCTTCGCGAGGGATTCCATCCATCCCCGCACCGCCGCGCCGAAGTCCGAGGGATTCGGCCGTGCCGCCAGGGGAAGGACGGCGTAGCCCAGGTGAGGGATCTCGCCCCGCTCCGCGAGGGTGGGCTGTCCCGTGCCGATGGCGAGCCCCTCCAGGGCCTGGAAGGGATCGCCGTTCACCACTGTCCCGCCCACGCGCCGCGCCACCGCCACGGCGAGGGCGGACTTCCCGGAGGCCGTCGGACCGAGGATGGCGATCTTCATCCTCCGAGCCTATCTTGGTCACGGCATCCCCAGGGGAGGTCCCATGCTCCCGCTCGTGTCCGCCGTCGTCTTCCCGTCCCTGCTGGCCCTGGGACCCTCCCAGGAGTTCCGCCCCCAGCCGCCCGCCC
>JBGASS010000242.1:0-4471 GCA_044229555.1 Holophagaceae bacterium | reverse complement strand
CGGCTTGTAGTCCGAGCGGGGGCCCACAAGCTTGGCGAGCACCAGTGCACTCACGCCGGCAGAAATGTGCACGACCGAGCCGCCGGCGAAATCGAGCACCCTGAAGGTGTAGGGCCATCCGTCGCTCGCCCACACCCAGTGCGCAAGCGGGCAGTAGATGTAACGTGGCCCGCAGCGCGATGAAAACCAGGTGGCCGCGGAGGTTGATGCGCTCTGCGAACGCTCCCGGGATGAGCGCCGGCGTGATGATCGCCAACTTGCCCTGGAACATCACGAGCACCAGTTCGGGAACGCCCTTGTCGGCGAAGAGCTTCATGTGGGAGATGTCGCCGAGAAGCATGAGGCCCGGGTCCCACACGACGGCTCCGCCGAGGGTCTTCCCGAACGACAAGCAGTAGCCGAGGACTATCCATTGCACGCCGATGACCGCCATGGCGAGGAACGAATGCATCATCGTCGAGAGGATGTTCTTGCGACGCACCATGCCGCCGTAGAAGAGTGCCAGGCCAGGCACCATCAACAGCACCACCGCTGAACTGGCGAGCATGCACGCCGTGGCCCTGGAATCGATCAGCGTCGAAATGGCCAGGGGGCACTGGATAGCTCACCGTCCTGCGTCGGAGAGGAATTACCTCAGGTAGACGAGTGGTCCACGCCGTCGCGGGGAAGGTCGCCCTGGACCGTTTCGGGCCATGCGTAACCTTCTCCCTCCGCTGTCACGATCCAAGGTCGTGGGGAATCCCCCAGCTTCCGTCGCAGGCCGGCGATGTGGGCGTCCACCGTTCTTGGCGTAGGCCGCGCGTCGGCCCTCCAGGCCAGGTTGAGCAGTTCGCGCCGGCTGAAAGTTCGGCCAGGCCTCGCGAGCAGTGTTTCGAGGATGAGGAATTCCCGGTGACTGAGTTGCAGATCTTGGCCCTTGCGGGAGACGCGCTTCAGCAGGAGGTCGATGCGGAAGGGACCGCTCTGGAGGTAGCGCCTGGCCGGCGCCGTAGGCTTGGCGCGGCGCAGGAGGGCGCGGACCCTCGCCAGCACCTCAAGGATGGAATAGGGCTTCCCGAGGTAATCGTCGGCCCCCAGGTCGAGCCCTTGGACGCGGGCCGATTCGCCGGCCTGGGCCGTGAGAACGAGTACTGGCACGTCGTCGCCCCGGCTTCTCAGAGCGCGCAGCACCCGTAGGCCGTCCAGGCCCGGCAATCCCAGGTCCAGGAGCACCAAGTCCGCAGGATGGGCGGCATGGCAGGCGAGGGCCTCGGCCCCATCGGAAGCTGCGGTCACGAGATGCCCCTCCGACTCCAGGTGACCCTGGAGCATCCAGCGGAGGTCCGCCTCATCTTCGACGACCAGGACGCGCGACATGGAATGGATGGGTAGCGTTTCCACCATAGGGCAGTGTGGACTTGCGCTCAAGCGTGGCGGCGGAGGCGCGGACGCGGCGAAAGGTCCGAGGCTGCGAACCAGCCCATGGTAGACAGCGGGGAGACACACCAACCCCGGCGGAGCGACGGGCGTGCTCCACCGGGGGGCGATTCGAAGCTGTGTCTAGAAGCTCTGGTTCATCAAAAGGTGGTTCAAGGCTACGCCATCCGAGGCCACGCCTCCCTCGATCAGGCGGGATCCGTAGACGTAATCGCCAACAGAGGGTGCGATTCCCGCGTTCACGAGCGGAATGCCAGCCAGCACCTTGAAGCTCATGTACCAGTCCAGGGCGTTCAGTTTCGGAGTGCCTCCGATGCCGAAAGGTGCGGACCCCCCCGTCATGGGCGTGTTGTGGTCCGCCACAAGGGCATAGGTGGAGCCCAGGTTCTTCCCGCGCACCCGCACCCACTGCTTCCGCGTGCAGGGCAGCTTGTCGTATAGGGCCTGGGCGTAGGTCTTGGATGGACCCGCGATGGTGTCGTCCTCGAATTCCAGGATGCAGGCTTGCACCGCGTTGCCCACCTTGACGGCATATCCGCTGGCCGGATTGTTCAGGTCCCCGCCGTTGGAGGGCCCGCGGCTGTTGTCATAGGACATCAGGAGCAGGCCCTTGGGGTCGAGGATGGCGTTCCCCACGTCGGCACCTGTGGCAAGACCAGCGGCGATCACGGACACCTGGGCACCAAGGCTGTGGCCGCCGTAGTAGATCTGCGTCGCATCCACGGCGCTGACCGTGCTGACCACCTTGGCCACGGCATTGTTGAACCAGCGCCCGAACTTCACGAAATCCGTGTCGAAGAAACCGCCCTCGAACTGGATGTGGGCGACAATAAGGCCCTTCTTGGCCAAGTGCTCGTGCAGGGCCTGGTAATTCGCAGGGTTGCCGAGGGATTTTCCCGGACCGAAGGCCACCAGGGGTCTCTTGCCCGACAGGCCTGTCGGCACCCAGATGCGGATCTTCTTGCCATCCGCACTTGTGGTATCGGTGACGGTGAAGGAATTGAACGGGTAGACACTGGAACCCGGATTTCCGGCCACTGTGCTCTGGGTCGGAGGAGTGACGGTCACCGCCAAGGCAGCCGCCAGTTCCTCATGGACCTCGGGGCTGCCCCAGTGGCGCTCCCGGTCCTGGGCCCCTGCAGGCAGGGTCGCGATTGCGAGCATGGCGAGGAGATGAAACACGCGAGAGGTCATGCAGACTCCTGTGGGTTAGAGGCGGGCCAAGGCCTGCGGGCTTGAGGGGAGAGGTAAAGCCGGGTGTTTCTGCAGGGAATGAGCGAAGCCCCCCGGCCTGGCGTGCGGCATCCTCGGGAGAGCGTCGAAGCCTGTCCAGGCGCGGAGAGCCTCCCGAGGGGTCATTTCTCGCGGGGCGGATCTGGTTGCGCCGGGCGGACATGGACAGGGCGGGCCCCGGTGAAGGCGCATCGCGACTCCTTGCGTGTGTGGCAGCGGCGGGAACCCCGGAAGGGGTAAACGCGGCGGGCTGATGGAGGAAGAGGTGGACCCAGCCTGGAGAAGCCCCCGGTCCAGCACAAGCGAAAGGGTGTGAAAAAATCAGTCGGAATTAAGCATGCCGGGTCCAGGATTCAAATCATTCATTCCGCTCAAGATGGTCGATTCGAGCGGCGCGGGCTCCCGCAGGGAATCCCCTGGAAGTTCAAAGACCGCTTCGAAGGCCCCGGTGGGATCCTGAACGAATTCGAGTCCCCACCCTTCCTGTTCGGCCGACCTTAGCAGGAGGCTCAATCCGAGCCCTTGCCCCCGGCCCTCCGGCGCCTTCAGGAAGGGCTCCCCCAAACGTTCGAGGGGAACAGCGTGACCCTGGGTCCCTTCGTTCCGCACGCGGACCCTGGCCACCCGGCCCTCCGCGCGCACTTGGTAAGTCGTGGATCCACTGCCGTGGAGCAATGCGTTCTCCAGCAGCGTCCCAATGGCGGTGCGAAGTGACCACGGGTCGGCCCGGCAGACAACGGTGTCCACATCGATGACCAACTCCCGCCCCTCCATTGCGAAGGCGTGAGCCATGTCGGCCGCCATTGCCTGGAATTCGCCCTTTCCCACGCGGACCTGTGGCCGACGCGAGGTGCGGTGCCTGCCCACACGCTGGAGGTTGGATTCCAGGATGGTGACCAACTGGTCCACCTCCTCGCCGATCCGGATCAGCTGGGCATCAACCTGGGGTTGAGGCAGGCCGCCGAGCCGCACGCTGTCGCACCTCAGCTTGAGCACGGCCAGTGGTGTTTTCAGGCTGTGGGCCAGCCCGGACAGGTGCACGGCCATTTCCCGTTCCCGCTGCCGCGTGCGGTAGCGGAGATAGAGGCCAATGCCCGAGACGCCGAGCATAGCGGCGTAGAGGCTCCAGGCTTGATGCTGTTGGCGCCTCACTTGAGCCCGGTACTGCTCGCGCTCCGGTTCGTTGAGCCGGATGACCAGTTCCCAGCCCTCCCCCAAGGAGTCGTCGAAGGTATCCAACTCGAACACGTGCCGTTCCAGGACCGTGTCGGCCTCGGCTTGGAGGTTTGGATAGGCGCTCCAAACCGGGGCAGGGCCTCGGGGGCGTTCAGAAGGTTCGGCGCGCCGGAGCCCCACCTGGACCTGGCCCGAAGTCCCCAGGACACCGCGCAGGAAGGCTTCGACCTCGGGGCTTCCGACGCGCCACCGGCGGAAGCCACAGGCCTGATCGGCGGGAAGCGCCACGATCGCCTCGGAAAGGGGCTGGGGAATTCGGCTCGCAGGTGGATTCCAGAGCATCTGACCAGCCTCCTGGGCGGACCGCGCCCAGGACCGCCATGGTTCGACGGCGTCCCCGGACGCGAGCACGAGGACCTCTCCTTCGCGCAGCCAGACACGTCCCGATCCTCGCTCCACCCAGGCCACCAGGAGGGGATCTCGCTGCAACCGGGTCCGAAGCACCGCGTCTGAGCCGTACTGAAAGTCAGGCAGGGCGGGACGTCGGCTCCAAGCCCGAGAAACCTGCTGTCCCACAGACAAGGTGTGAATCCGCCAGGCCTCGATGGAATCGGCCATTCGTAGGCGGATGAACAGGTCCGGAACC
>JBGASS010000241.1:0-4479 GCA_044229555.1 Holophagaceae bacterium | reverse complement strand
CGGCGGGCCTGGCGGGGCGAAGCCTATCCCGAGCTGCCGGATACGGTCCGGGCCCGGGCGGCGGCCGTCGGGCTCTTCGCCCTCGCCTGGGCCCTCCAGGTCCTGCGGGGGATTTGAACCCTGTTCCAGGTCACAGGCCGGGCGGGGCGGAAGCTGGCATGATGGTGCCCACCCACCCCTGGAGTCCGGCCATGTCCTTCCAGCAGATCCTGGACGCATTGATCGAGCGCGTGCCGGAGGCCCTGGCCGCCAGCTTCAGCGACAAGGACGGGGAGGTCATCGCCAGCCGCACCATCCAGGTGCCCAATGAGGCCCTGGCCATGCTCGGGGCCTACCAGCAGACCGTGAAGCGCCACCTCCAGCAGTCCGTGGAGGACTTCGACAAGGGCAACATCGAGCAGATCGCCTTCGCCACCCCGGAGCACTGGATCGTGGTCATGGGCGCCACCGAGGGCTGCGCCCTGGTCCTGGTCATGGGCCGGGACGGCATCCTGGGCCGCGCCCGCTTCGAGATGGACCGCGCGATCCGCGTCTTCAACAGCGAACTTTGACATGAACGAGGGGGGACCGCCCGTGGCCTTTGGCCGCTCTGCGTCCCCCCTCGTGCTTCCCCGCGCGGGGATCGGGCCGAGCCCGGCCCCCCGCGCCTGACCCGACTGAATATTGAGGAGAGACCATGGAACGCTTCATGGGGCTGCTGGGCGTGTTGGCCTTCCTGGGCCTGGCCTACGGCCTGAGCCGGCACCGCCACGCCATCCACTGGAAGACCGTGGCCTGGGGCCTGGGCCTCCAGTGGGTCTTCGCGGTGATCGTCCTCAAGGGCGACCTCATCAAGTCCGTGCTGGGCTTCCTCCCCTGGCCCACCCTCCACGTCTTCCATGAAGGCACCGCCGAGCAGTGGACCGCCCAGTTCGGCTGGATCATCCTCCTGCTGATGTTCGTGCCGATGCTGCTGCGGCGCTTCGCGAAGTTCGAGGACAAGCGGGTGAACTGGGGCATCTTCGCCCTGGTGGTGGTGGGCCTGCTGCGGGGCAACCTGGTGGGCCACGCCTTCGACAAGATGCGCGTCACCGTCGAGCACCTCATGGCCTACGGGGCGGAGGGTTCGGGCTTCGTCTTCGGCGCCCTGGCCAATCCCAAGGGCTCCATCGGCCTCGTCTTCGCCTTCGTGGTACTGCCCACCATCATCTTCGTGGCGAGCATCTTCGCGGTGCTCTACTACCTGGGCGTGATGCAGTGGATCGTCGGGGCCTGCGCCCGCATGATGGGCCGGATCCTGAAGGTGAGCGGTGCCGAGAGCGTGAGCGTGGCGGCGTCCATCCTCATGGGCCAGACCGAGGCGCCCCTCACCATCCGGCCCTTCCTGGCGCGCCTCACCCAGTCCGAGCTGATGGTGATCATGACCGCGGGCATGGCCCACGTCTCCGGGTCCATCATGGTGGCCTACGTGCAGATCGCCCACGTGGACATCGTCCACCTCATCACGGCGGTCATCATGACGGCGCCGGGTGCGGTGATGATGGCCAAGATCATGCAGCCCGAGGTGGAGGAGCCCGAGACCCAGATGTTCGGAGGTGGGGGCGAGCTGAAGGTGGACATCCCCGTCCACGACGCCAACGTCCTGGACGCCGCGGCGCGGGGCGCCTTCGAGGGGGGCAGCCTGGCCTTCAACGTGGGCGTCATGCTCATCGCCTTCATCGCCCTGGTGGCCCTCATCAACGGGCTCATGAAGTTCCTCCATCCCTCCTTCACCCTGGAGGCGGTGCTGGGCACCGTGTTCAAGCCCTTCGCCTTCCTCATGGGCGTGCCCTGGAACGAATCCGGCCAGATCGGGGCGCTGCTGGGCAAGCGCATGGTGGTGAACGAATTCGTCGCCTTCATCGAGCTGGGCCAGATGACGGCCCTCAGCGCCAAGGCCAAGCTGGTGGCGACCTTCGCCCTCTGCGGCTTCGCCAACTTCAGCTCCATCGCCATCCAGGTGGGCGGCATCGGGGCGCTGATCCCCGAGCGGCGGGGGGACCTGGCCCGGCTGGGCCTGAGGGCCATGCTCGCCGGGACGCTGGCCAACTTCCTCAGCGCTTGCATTGCCGGCGTGTTGACCTGAGGATCAGTCACCCCCACGGAGCGTCCCCATGAAAGGCCCCAAGATCCTCACCGGTTGCGGCTGCGGCCTGGTGCTCCTCTGCCTCGTCGCCCTCGCCGTCTTCCTCCTGCTGCCGACGATGACCGACGGCCGCGCCAGCCAGAACGAGGTTCTGCCCGGCATCTGGATCTCCGGCGGCTGCGGCTGCGCGTCCATGATCCCGTTCATCGGCGGATTGATCTGGTGGATGATGGCGAACAAGAAGCCGCAGGCCTGAGGCCGCTAGAACCGCCCCTTCAGCGAATGCGCGTATCCCGTGAGCTCAAGGTAGGCGTCGCCCACCTCCTTGCCTGATCCGTCCAGCACCCGGCACGCGCCTTCCCAATAGGTGATCCCCGTGCTGCGGGCGGTGCGCAGCTCCTGGTCCGCGAGGATGGGCACCAGCGTCCAGCGCTCGCCCCAGGCATCGATCTCCAGGGGCTGGGGATAGGCGGTCTTCGAGGCGGGGCTGGTCCACTGGCCCTTCCCGCGCAGGGTGAAGTCGCGGCTGCTGCGGGTGATGCGGCCCTTCGGGTCCACCTCCGTGATGGAGGAGAAGGGATCCTGGCCGCCATCCTTCGACCGCATGCGGTAGGCCATCAGGCTGCGGCCGTCCCGGAGCTGGAGGGCGGCCCAGTCCCAGCCCACCTGGCCTTCGGACAGCTGGTTGGAGCTGAACTCGTGGTCCATCCAGCCCGGGCCGGAGACCTGCAGGGGCGCGGCCTTTCCGAGCTGCAGCGTTCCCGTGGAGGCCAATCGCGGGAAGGTGATGTAGTGGCTCGAGGCGGTGGGGTCGGCGCCCTTGCGGCTGACACCGTCCTCCCCGAAGACCACCGGTGGCGTCATCGGTTTCAGGGTGAGGTCCAGCGCCGCGTCCTCCGCCTTCATGCGCAGGGCAATGGTCCCGTCAGGCTGCATCTCCGCCCGCCAGGATTCGTTGAAGACCGACAGGCGATTGGGGGCCGAGCCTGCGGGGATGCCCTCCCGGTTGAGGCGCTCGGCGACTCGGAAGCGCCGGCCCGCTTCGTCGGTCAACGCCGCGTGGGCGAGGTGGATCTGGTCCGTGCGCCAGGCGGAGGAACCGGTCCAGCCGCCGGCGGGCTTGGGTGAGGCCTGGCGGAAGAAGGTGAGCTGGTAGCCGAAGCGCCGCTTCCCGTCGGAGGTCCACAGATGCCCGGTGAAGTACCACCACTCGGTGCGGAAATCCGGGTGGGAGCCGTGGTCCCTAGGGAACGCGAAACGGTAGCCCGGCCGGGCCACGGCGAAGCCGTCCGGCGTGGTGGTAGGAACCAGGGCCAGGAGGGGCACGGCCAGGAAGGGAATCGTGCGCCGCAGCCTCATGCCCCCTCCTCCGCTTCCCGGTCCGCCCGCAGCCGCGCCGCCCAACGAGCCGCCGGCAACAAAGCCAAGGCGGCGGTAAGGAGTGTGAGGAGGAGCACGAGGACCATGAAGGCCCCTGGCAGGGCGAAGCGCAGGGTCCAGCCGAAGACCTGGGGATTCAGCACCCGCACCAGGATCTGGGCCAGCAGCACGCCCATGGCCAGGCCGCCGAGGGTGCCCGCCAGGGCCACGCCCAGCCCTTCGCCCAGGAGCACAGCGGCGATCTCGCCCTCCTTGGCGCCGAGGGTGCGCAGGGTCCAGATGTCGCCGCGCCGCGCCAGGGCCAGGCCGATCAGCGCCTGCACCAGGCCCGCCAGGGCGACGCCGAGGCCGATGATCTCCAGGGCGTAGGTGAGGGCGAAGGTCTGGTGGAAGATCTCTGCCACCTGGCGCCGGAGCCGCACATTGCTCCGGAAGGACAGCCCGGGATGGGCCGCGCGGAGCCGCTGCATCTCGGCGCCGGGGTCATGGCCGGGCTTCAGGTAGAGGGCCAGGCTGGCCACCCGGTCGTCCCGGAACCAGTCCAGGAACACCGGCCGGTCCACGATGAGGCTGCCCCGCTCGTTGCCGTAGTCCGCGTAGACGCCGCGCACCGTGAGGCGCTTCGGGCCGCTGGGGGTCGGGATCTCGAAGGCGTCGCCGAGCTTCACGCCGAAGCGGCGGGTGAAGGTCTCCGAGGCGATGGCGCTGGGATCCTGGAGTCCGAGATGGTGCAGGCGCGGCAGCAGCACGTTGGGGTCGCCGCCCTGGAGGATGGCCACGTGGCCGTGGCGGCCGTGGACGAGGAAGTCCCCCGAGCCGAGGAAGGTGGGCACGTCCCGCAGGCGCAGGGGCACCACCTGGAAGCGGTCCGCCGCCAGCACCGCCGGGTCCGTGGCGATGGCTTCCGCGAGTTCGGCGCCGAGGCGGTGCCGGTCCGCCATGCCTTCGCTGCCCAGGGGCGCCACGTAGAGGTCCGCCCGCAGGTTGGTGCCGAT
>JBGASS010000240.1:0-4486 GCA_044229555.1 Holophagaceae bacterium | reverse complement strand
GGGAGGAGGGCGGCCGGCCCGCGGGACGGCCGGCGAAACCAGGCGCCGCCATGAAACCTCGAGGCGCGGGAACACCTGCGGGTCCAGAACGCAAGCGCTCCGCCTCGCCGCGCCCGGCCGCCTCCAAACCCCGCAAGCCCCGCGGCTGACGAGCGCCCATGCCCTTCGCGAATCCTCCCCTCCAAGGCCGCATCGCCTTCGTCTCCGGTTCCACCCGCGGCATCGGCAGGGCCATTGCGCTGGAACTCGCCACCTGGGGCGCCGACGTGGCGGTGCACGGCATGAAGTCCGCGGAGGCCGCGGAGGCCGTGGCCGCCGAGATCCGGGCCGCGGGCCGCCGCGCAGTGACCGTGCTGGCTGACGTTCGGGACCGGGCGGCCATGAACGCCGCCGCTGACCGGGTGAAGGCCGAGCTGGGCACGGTGGACATCCTGGTGAACAACGTGGGCACCCGCCAGGACGGCCCCTTCATCCTCATGGGCGACGACAAGTGGGAGGAGGTCATGAACGTGAACCTCCGGGGCACCGTGTACACCACCCGGGCCTTCGTCCGCGGGATGATGGCGGCGAAGTGGGGCCGCGTCGTCAACATCGTGAGCCCCTCGGGCATCATCGGCATGGCGGGCCAGACCAACTACGCGGCCTCGAAGGGGGCCATCATCGCCCTCACCAAGAGCCTGGCCCGGGAAATCGCCCCCTTCGGCGTGCTGGTGAACGCGGTGAACCCCGGCATCATCCACACGGAGCTGACCTCGGACCTGGACGCGGAGCGCGTGCGCCAGCTGTTGGCGCCCACCATCCTGAAGCGCGTCGGCGAGCCCGAGGAGGTGGCCCGGGTCGTGGCCTTCCTGAGCAGCGACTGGGCCAGCTACATGAGCGGCCAGGTGGTGAACGTGGATGGCGGGCTCTGCCCCTGACCGGAGCCCTGGACGCGGGGACCGCCGGCGGTCATGCTGGCGCCACACTTTCCAGGTTCCAGGAGCGTCCCATGTCCATGGCTCGTGACTTCAAGGACTTCATTTCCAAGGGGAACGTCGTCGACCTCGCCGTCGCGGTGGTGATCGGGGGTGCCTTCGGGAAGATCGTCACGGCCCTGGTGGAGGGCGTGATCATGCCCCTCGTCGGCATGGCCGTCCCCGGCGGCGACTGGCGCGCGATCTCCATGGGGCCCGAGGTCGGCAAGACCGCCACCGGCGAAGTCCTCCACGCCTTCAAGGTCGGCGCAGTGCTGGGTTCCGTGGTGGACTTCCTCTGCATCGCCCTCGTGGTCTTCCTGGTCTTCGTGAAGGGCGTGGCCCGGTTCAAGAAGGCCGAAGCCCCCGCCGCGGCTCCCGCCACCAAGGAATGTCCCCAGTGCCTGGAGCAGGTGCCGGAGGCGGCGAAGAAGTGCAAGCACTGCGCGAGTTCGTTCGCCTGAGGTCCGGGCACGCCTCGCATCCGCGGCCTGAGGCCGGGAAGATGGCTGAACCCGGCTGGAGTCACAACACCAGCTGCCAGTTCCCCACGTCGATCCAGCGGTCGAACTTGCGGCCCACGGCCTTCAGGTGGGCCGCCTTCTCGAAGCCGAGCTTCTCGTGGAGGGCGATGCTGGCCTCGTTGGGCAGGGCGATGAGGCCGATGACGGTGTGGATCCCCGGCGAACGCAGTTCGTCCAGGAGGGCGCGGTAGAGCCGCTCCCCGACACCCTGCCGCGCGGCGTCCGGAGCCACGTAGACCGTGCTCTCCACGGTGAACCGGTAGGCGCTGCGGGGCTTCCATGGGCTCGCATGGGCGTAGCCGAGGAGCCGGCCCTCCACCTCTTCCACCAGCCAGGGCAGCGCCGTACGCCGCTCCGCGATGCGCCGCGCCATCTCGGCGGGCTCCTCCTCGAAGGTGACCGTGCTGTGGAGGACGAAGGGGTTGTAGATGTCCGCCAGGGCGGCGGCGTCGGCAGGGGTGGCGGAGCGGAGCATGAGACCTCAGCTGGCGTTGGGATGCCGCTCCAGCATCGCCCGGAGCTGCGCGTTGCGGCGGACGACGTCCTGCTTGCGCAGGTGGGCGATGAGGGCTGGGGGCGCGGCGCTCCACCGGGCGATGTTCTGGATGAGGAGGGTGGAGACGTAGGTGCGGCGGCAGAGCAGGGCCGTGGTGTGGCCGTCGAGTGTGAGGCCCGCGAGGAAGATGAGGCTGCGGCCCTCGGGGGTGAGGATCAGCTCCACGCGCTCCTCGGCGCTCCGCTGGGTGAAGCTCGCCCGCAGCACGTCCCGGGCCATGGACCGGGTCTGCTCCGGCGCGTCCCGGGAGGCGGCCACCAGGTATTGCTCCAGCAGGCGCCGGGGGGACCAGAGCCTTCGGTAGAGGCTCGCCGGGAGCAGCGGGTTCTGCAGCAGGGCCCGGCGCACCCCCGGGTCGTGGGCGAAGGCGGCCTGGCCCGCCACCAGCTCCAGCCCGGCGGTGGTCCGGTGGTGCGCCGCCACCAGCCGCGCCTGGACCAGGCCGCTGCGCGGGTTCTCCAGGAGGGCCGCGATGACCTGGGGCTGCGGGTCGAAGCAGTAGGCGCTGAGCTGGGGCTCCTGGGCTTGCCGGGCCAGGGCCACCCGCTCGTCCAGGGGCTGGGCGTGGAGGCGCTGCTCGTAGAGCTGGCGGTGGGAGGCGGCCCGGGCCGAAGCCTCCCCGCGTTCCGCTTCCACCGTTTCGGAATCCTCAGCCTCGAAGGACTCCTCGGACTCGAGTCCGGACTCAAGCGGTCCTTCGGATGGGGTTGGGGAGGAGGGACTGCCCGCCGCCGAACCGTCCGGCGCGATGGCGCCGAGGCCGACCAGGTCCCCCAGGATCGCCTCCACCTGGGAGGGATCCAGCCCCGTGAGCGCCGCCAGGCCCGGCACGTCCGTCACACCGTCCAGGCGGGACAGGAGGTAGCCCTGCTGGGCATCCAGGGGCAGCACGAAGGGATCCGCATCCGGGCGGAGGCTGGGCTTCCAGGTCATCCCGGAAGGATAGGACGGTTCCCCGCGAACCCTCAGCGGCCGCGGCCTTCACTGCGGGAAGATGGCGGCCGTGCCGGTGGACCCGTCGCCGTGGTCGCTCCAGGTACCCTTCGCGCCAGCGGCGGAGATCACCAGTGCATAGGACACATTCAGGTGCGCGCTACCCGCGCGGATGGCCTGGACCTCCGTGAAGGTCAGGCTGCTCCCCGACAGCCTGCCCTGGACCCGGTGGACGGAATTCAGGGTCGTCCAGGTCAGCTCCCCGGCGATCTCGCCGGTGGACCGGGAGTACTGGGTGATCCGGATCCGCCCGGGCCAGACCTTGCCCCCTTGGCGCGCCTCGCAGGGAAGGACCTTTCCGCCCAGCAGGGTATCGAGGAAGCCGGCGGAAGGTGGAGGCGGAGGTGGAGGTGGAGGTGGCGGCGTCACGGTGCCGCCCGCGAACTCGATGCGCACGACGTCGGCGACGTTGTAGGCGTGGCGCTGGCCGTCCTTGGTGACCACGACCAGGGTGGATTGGGCGAAGCCGGGCAGGGCCAGGGCCAGCAGCGCGGCGGTACGCAGGGCGTGCATGGGATCTCCTTGAAGGGGTCCAGGATCTTAGTTCCGGAGCTTCCCCCCCGGCTGTGGTGAGCGTCACAACCGCCGGGATTCCTCCCTGGCCTCAGACGCCGCGGGCCTCGCAGGCCTGCAAGGTGTTCAGCAGCAACCCCGCGATGGTGAGGGGCCCCACCCCGCCGGGCACCGGCGTCACCGCGCCTGCCACGGCCATGGCCTCGCCGGTTCGCACGTCGCCGCAGAGCACCGAGCCCTTGGCCTGGAGCTGCTCCAGCTTCCTCGGCTCCGCCGCGAAGATGCGTTCCGCCAGGGCCGGGTCCTCCACCCGGTTGATGCCCACGTCCACCACGGTGGCGCCAGGCTTGATCCAGGCCCCCTCCACCATCCCGGGCTTGCCGATGGCGGCCACCAGGAGGTCGGCCTCCCGGCAGACCGCGGGCAGGTCCTTGGTGCGGCTGTGGGCGATGGTGACGGTGGCGTGCTTTTCCAGCAGCATGAGGGCCATGGGCTTGCCGACGATCTCGCTGCGGCCCAGGACCACCGCCCGGGCGCCCTTCAGCTCGATGCCGTAGATCTCCAGCATCCGCATCACCGCGCTGGGGGTGCAGGGCCGCAGGCCCGGCAGCCCCTCGAAGAGCAGGCCCTGGTTGAGGGGGTGGAAGCCGTCCACGTCCTTGGCGGGGCTGATGCGGTGGAGGGCGGCCTTGGGATCCAGGTGCCGGGGCAGGGGCAGCTGCACGAGGATGCCGTCCACGCCGTCGTCGGCGTTGAGGCGGTCGATGAGGCCTTCCAGGTCGGCCTGGGTGATGGAGGCGGGAGGGAAGTGTTCCTGGGACACCACCCCGGTCTGGGCGCAGGCCTTCACCTTGCCCCGGACGTAGACCTGGCTGGCGGGATCGTCCCCCACCAGCACCACCGCGAGGCAGGGCGGACGCAGCCCCTTCGCCCCGCGGGCCTCCACC
>JBGASS010000239.1:0-4531 GCA_044229555.1 Holophagaceae bacterium | reverse complement strand
GGTTCGGGTTCCCCTGCTCCAGGGCGATGGCGCGGCGGTGGGCCGCTTCCGCCGCGGACCAGTCCCAGCGGAAGGATTCCAGCACCATGGCCAGGGAGGTGTGGGCCTCCGCGAGCTGGGGATCCAGCTGCAGGGCCCGGCGGGTGTCGCCGAGGGCATGGTGCGCGACGGCCACCATGTAGGGGGACACGTAGCGCCGCTTCGACAGGGCCGCCAGCTCCACGAGCAGGGCCTGGGCCCCCTCGGCGTCCCCGAGGAGGGCCCGGGTGTGGGCCTCCATGGCGAGGGAGTCCGGGGATTTCGAAAGGGCGTGGGCGGCGCGGAAGGCCAGGAGGGCCTCCTCCGCCTCGCCGTTCTGTTCCCGCGCCAGGCCCAGCATCACCTGGGCGATGGGAAAGGCGGGGGCCAGCACGGTGACCTGGGCGAAGGCCTTGGCGGCCCCGGCGGCGTCGCCTTCGAAGAAGGAAGGCAGGGCCATCCCCACCTGGAACAGGGGCGAGAGGGGATCGAGGCGGAGGGCTTCCGAGTAGGCGGCGCGGGCCTCCTTGAAACGGCCCCGGTAGACCAGGTGCATGCCCAGCCGGTGGTGCAGGTTCGGGTTCCCCTGCTCCAGGGCGATGGCGCGGCGGTGGGCCGCTTCCGCCGCGGACCAGTCCCAGCGGAAGGATTCCAGCACCATGGCCAGGGAGGTGTGGGCCTCCGCGAGCTGGGGATCCAGCTGCAGGGCCCGGTGGGCGGCGGCTTCGGCCTTGGGCAGGGCGTCCGCGGGAGGCATCACCCCCACCAGGAAGCAGAGCAGCGCGTAGGCCTCCGCGAGGCCCGCGTAGGCCAGGGCGAAGTGCTCGTCGTGGGCCAGGGCGGCTTGGAAGTGGGCTACGGCCTGGCGCAGGCCCTCCTCCGTGCGGGAGCGCCAGGCGTGGCGGCCCCGCATGACCAGGCGCAGGGCTTCGGGATCCGCGGTGGGGCGCGCCGCCAGGACCGCCTGGGCGCCGCTGCTGACCCGGCCCTTGAGGGTCTCGGCGATGCGCCGCCCCAGCTCCTGCTGCAGCTCCACCAGCCCGGACTCCGGGCGCTGGAAGGTGCCGCCCCAGAGGTGGCCGCCGGAGCGGGTGTCCACGAGCTCAGCGCTCACCACCACCTGGCCGTCCCGGTGGTGCACCTTGCCCAGGAGCACGGCCCGCACCCCCAGGCGCGCGCCGATGGTCACAGGGTCCGCCTTGCTCAGCCGCGACGCGGCGCTCCAGGCCGCCACCCGCAGGCCGCCAAGCTGGGAGAGCCGCTCGATGAGCCCTTCCGGCAGGCCTTCCGCCAGGTATTCGGAGCCGGGATCCTGATCCAGGTTCTCGAAGGGCAGCACCGCCAGGGAGTCGATCTCCCGGCGCTGGAAGGGCCAGAGGCGGCCCAGGCGCGCGAGGAGGCCTCCGGAGGGCTGGGGCTCTTCCGCCGGCTCCGGCGCCAGGGCGATGGCCCGGGTGGTCTCGTCCTTCAGCAGGCGGCGGGCCCCCGTGCTGTCGGCCTTGCCCTTCCTGGGAGGCAGGCCCCGCAGGGAGCGCAGGACGCCTTCGATCTCCACGGCGCTCTGGATGCGGGTCTCCCGATCCTTGGAAAGGCAGCGCCAGAGGAGGTCCGACAGGCCCTTCGGCCAGCCGCTGGCGGGACCCGGGGAAGGGACCGCCGGAGGATCCTTCAGGACGGCGGCGATGATGTCGCCCACGGTGCTGCCGCCGAAGGGGCGCTTCCCCGTGAGCATCTCGAAGAGGAGGCAGCCGAAGGCGAAGAGGTCGCAGCGGGCGTCCAGGACCTGGCCACGGATCTGCTCCGGCGCCATGTAGCTGGCGGTGCCCATGACGAGGCCCGGCTGGGTCTGGAGGAGGGCTTCCGAATCGTCGATGGGGCCCGCCTCCATCGCGTCCCGCCGGGCGAGGCCGAAATCCAGGATCTTCACCTGGCCGGCGGTGGTGAAGAAGACGTTCTCGGGCTTCAGGTCCCGGTGGATGATCCCCTTGGCATGGGCCGCGGCGAGGCCTTCGGCGATGTCCGCGGCGACCGCCAGGGCCTCCGCCTGGGGCAGGGCGCCCCGGGCCATGCGGTGGCGCAGGGTGTCGCCCTCCAGGTACTCCATCACCGCGAAATGGACCCCCTCCGCCTCCACCAGGTCGTGGATCGCCCGGATGTTCGGGTGGGTGAGGAGGGCCAGGACCCGGGCCTCCCACTTGAAGCGCGCGAGGCTGTCCTCCTGCATGGCCAGGAGCTGGGGCAGCACCTTCAGGGCCACGTCCCGACCGAGCTTCAGGTCCCTGGCCCGGTACACCTCGCCCATGCCGCCAGTGCCGAGAAGGCAGGCGATCTCGTAGCGGGAATCGAGGCAGAGGCCGGGTTCGAGGGGCATCGGGAAGGGGGGCAGGCTCTCCGCAGATTACGCAGTCGGCGCGGCTAGGGGAACGCCCTGCCTCGGCTCCCCGGGTATCTAGGCTGATTCCTCGCTCTCCCCCCGGGCGTGCTCCACATACATGAAATCGTCGTGGAGGATGTGGTCCCGAAGCCACCCGAAGAGGAGCAGCGAGAGCTCCATGCCGGTGCCAGGCGCCCCCCGGGCCACCTTGTCCGCCAGGGCCTGCACCCGGATCCGCAGGCGCCCATGCAGCTCCCGGTGCTCCGCGAGGCCCGGGTAGCCGATGTGCTCCATGTAGGCCTCCTCGAGGGTGAAGTGCTCATCCACGTAGCGGACCAGGAAATCCATCAGCCTGGCGGCCTCCTCGTCGAGCCGCTCCGCCTCCAGGGCCTGCTGCAGCTGGCCGATGTGCTCGACGAGGGTCCTGTGCTGGTAGTCGATGGCGGGGATGCCGGTGGCGTAGCGCGGATTCCACTCGATGGACGGCATGCTCCCTCCGGCGGGCGACGGGTACGGCAGCGCGCGGAACAGCCGCTCCACAGGCTGGCTGGAATCGTAGCCGGAGGGCCGTCCCCGGCCTATCCCCCGCCTGGGGCAGCCTCAGAAGCCGAGCACCTTCCGCATGGCCTCCAGCACCTTGGCGGTGTTGGGCAGGGTGGCGCGCTCCAGGATGCGGTTGAAGCCCACCGGGGTGAACTCGCTGCCGACCCGGGCCACCGGGGCGTCCAGCCAGGCGAAGCAGGCTTCGCCCACCAGGGCCGCCAGCTCGCCGCCGAAGCCGCCGAAGACCTTGTCCTCATGGGCCACGAGGCAGCGGTGGGTCTTCCTCACGGAGGCGCAGATGGCCTCCGTGTCCAGGGGCGACAGGCTGCGCAGGTCCACCACCTCGACGGACTTCCCTTCCTTCTCGAGCTTCTCGGCGGCCTCCAGGGCGAAGTGCACCGGCGTGCCGTAGGCCAGCACCGTCAGGTCCTTCCCTTCCCGCCGGATCCGGGCCTTCCCGAAGGGCACGGCGAAGTCCGGGGGCACCACGGCCTGGGCCATCTTGGAGTTGTAGAGGAACTTGGGCTCCAGGTAGCAGGTCAGGCCCCGGGAGCGCAGGGCGGTGCGCAGGAGGCCCGCGGCGTCGTCGGCGAAGGCCGGGACGACCACCCGCAGGCCGGGGAGGTTGGTGAGCCAGGCCTCGACGTTCTGGGAGTGGTAGAGGCCCCCACCGATGTAGCCCCCCGACGCCAAGCGGAGCGTGATGTTGGGGCTGAACTGGCCGCTCGTCCGCCAGTACTCGTGGCTGGTCTCCACGATCTGCTCGGCGGCGGGCCAGATGTAGTCGGCGAACTCGGCCCCTTCCACCACCACCCGGATCTTGTCGTCGAAGCGGCTGAAGCCGTTGGCGGTGCCGACGATGAAGTCCTCGGCGATGGGAGCGTTGAAGACCCGGCCCGCGCCGAACTCCTGCTGCATGCCCTTCGAGACGTTGAAGATGCCGCCCTTTTCCTTGTTGGCCATGTCCTGGCCCCAGATGAAGGTGTCCGGGTTGTGGCGGAACTCCTCCTTGAGGGTCTGGTTCAGGGCCGTGATGAAGCTGATGGGCGTCCCCTTCCCGTCGTGCAGGCCGTCGGGGAAGGCTTCGCTGCTCCAGGGCTCGGGGAGGACGAAGTCGTGGATGCTCGCCCCGTCGGGGTCCGGGGACTGGATGGCCTTCGTGGAGGCCGCGTCGTATTCGGCGGCATTGGCGGCCTCGAGGGCCTTCAGCTCCTCCTCCGCCAGGCCGCTGGCCAGGCAGTGGGCCCGGAAGCGGGGCAGCGGGTCCGCGGCCTTGGCGGCGGCCAGCTCGGCCTCGTCCCGGTACCACTCGTGCTTGTCCGAATTGGAGTGGGAGCCGATGCGCACGCAGGTGGCGTAGACCATCGCGGGGCCCGCGCCGCTGGAGACGTGCGCGATGGCCTCGTCCATGGCGGCGAGGCTGTCCATCACGTCCAGGCCGTCGCACTTCAGGATCCGCAGGTTGGGCAGGCCCTTGAAGTTGTCGCAGAGGAACTCGTTGGCGGCCTGGTCCCGCTTGGGGACGGAGATGCCGTAGCCGTTGTCCTGCACCACGAAGACCACCGGCAGCTTCTCCCGGTCGGCCCCCACGATGGC
>JBGASS010000238.1:0-4543 GCA_044229555.1 Holophagaceae bacterium | reverse complement strand
GATGGCCGTCGGGCCCTGGGGCTGGTCCAGGGGCACCAGGTAGGCGCCGGCCTTCAGGGTTTCTGAAACCTTGCCCGGCGCGACGGGTTCCAGCCCCGCGGTGGGCAGGGCTTCGGTGGTGCGCAGCACTTCGACGCCGTTGCGGCGCAGGAGGTCCACGAGGGCGGCGGAGCGGCCGGGATCCGGCTCGGCGGAGATGAGGCAGGCCCCGGCCCGGTCGCCCAGCTCCAGGCGCTCCCGCCGCACCTTGTGGAAGTCGGAAAGGAGGGCGTGGCGGTTCTCCGCCGCCGTGCGCACCGTGGCCAGGCTCGCGGTGAAGTGCCGGTGGATGCGGGTGGCCAGGGTGAGGTTCTCGCCGTCCTTGCGGGTGTAGGAGAGGCCGCCGGGGCTGGCCATCTCGAAGGTCATGCCCACGGCGCCGTGCAGGGAGGGCCAGCTGTCGCCGTAGCTGGGGTAGAAGAGGTCGAAGCGCTCCTTGGAGTAGTAGGCCAGGCCCTCCGCGTCGAAGGCGCGGGCGAGGCCGCGGCCGAAGGCCACCTGCCAGGTGGAGGCGAAGGGGCGCGGGATGGCCTCGTGGACGGGCTGCATGGTGGGGGGGAAGTAGTAGCTGCCCTCCGGCTCCATCTCGTGGTGGTCCGCCAGCACCTGGGGGTTCCAGGCCAGGAAGGCCCTGGCCTTGGCGCGGCTCTCCCCCTGGGTCTGCCAGGCCCAGTCCCGGTTCAGGTCGAAGAGGCGGTGGTTGAAGCGGCCCCCGGGCCAGCGGGCCTGGTTCTGGGCGTCCTGGCCGTCGGCGGGGTTCTGGCCCTGCACCACCTCCCCCACGGCCTGGGCGTGGCGGTCCCGGCCGTCGGGATTCTGGGTGAGGTCCAGCAGCAGGACCACCTTGTCCAGCTGGGCCAGGACCTCGGGATCCTCGCTGGCGGCGAAGTGGTAGGCCACCGCCAGGGCGGCTTCGCTGCCGCTGGCCTCGTAGCCGTGGATGGAGTAGCCGAGCCAGACGAAGGCCGGGTTGGCCTTGGCGAGGGCTTCCGCTTCGGCGGGAGCGCAGGTGCGGGGATCCGCGAGCTTGCCGTTGGCGGCCCGGAGCGCCTCGAGCCGGGCCAGGTTGGCCGGGCTGGTGATGACGAGGAGGGGCTGGGGGCGGCCCTCCTCCGTGACGTTCAGGATTTCCAGGCGGACCCGGTCCTTGGCCGCCTCCGCCAGGGCCTTCGCGTAGGCCACGAGGACGCCGTGGGGCGTATAGGCCCGGCCCAGGTCGGGCCGGGGGAGGCCCGCCCGGTAGGCCGAGGAGGGGAACCAGGTGGCGTCCGGGAAACCGGTGGGAGCCGTGGCGGCGGGCAGCGCGCAGATCAGGGCCGCGAGGGCGGGCAGGGGTTTCAAGAGGGCTCCGGGAAAGAGCCATCGTAACGCGAGTCTTGAGGGGTCCTACAGGGCGAGGAAGGCCGGTCCCGCGTGGGTGATGCTGCCGGCCCCGAAGGTGATCACCAGGTCGCCGGGCTGGGTGACGACCTTCAACTCCTTGGGCAGCTCTTCCACGTCCGCCACGAAGCGGACATCCCGCTGGCCGTGCCGCCGCAGGGTCTCCGCCAGGGCTTCGCCGGTCACCCCGGGGAGGGGGGGCTCCGAGGCGGGGTAGATGTCCGTGAGCAGGACCACGTCCGCCTCGAAGAAGGCGCGGCCGAATTCCTCCATCAGGGCCTGGGTGCGGGTGTAGCGGTGGGGCTGGAAGGCCGCGACGATGCGCCGCGCCGGGAAGCCCTTCCGCGCGGCCTTGAGGGTCGCGGCGATCTCCGTGGGGTGGTGGCCGTAGTCGTCCACCACCAGCACGCCGTCCTTCTCGCCCTTGCTCGTGAACCGGCGTTCGGCGCCGGTGAAGGCCGCCAGGCTCTCGCGGATGGATTCGACTCCCACGTTGAGCTCCAGGGCCACGCCGATGGCGGCGAGGGCGTTCAGCACCATGTGGTGGCCGGGGACGCCCAGGGAGAAGCCCCCCAGGTCCACGCCGTCGGCGGTGACGTGGAAGGTGGTCCGGAAACCTTCCTGCCGGATGTCCCGGGCGCGGATCTCCACCTGGGGGTTGGTCCCGTAGGTGACGACCCGCCGGTTGATCCGGGGGCGCAGGTTGGAGGCGTTCGCGTCGTCCATGCACAGGAAGACCGCGCCATAGAAGGGCACCTTGTTGGCGAAGGTCTGGAAGGCGTCGCAGATCGCGTCCAGGTCCCGGTAGTGGTCCAGGTGCTCCCGGTCGATGTTGGTGATCACGGCGAGGGTCGGGTTCAGCAGGAGGAAGCTGCCGTCGCTCTCGTCCGCCTCCGCCACCAGGAGCTGGCCTTTCCCGAGCTTGGCGTTGCTGCCGAGGATGTTGAGCTTGCCGCCGATGACGATGGTGGGGTCCAGGCCGGCGGCGCTGAGGACCTGGGCGATCATGCTGGTGGTGGTGGTCTTGCCGTGGGAGCCCGCCACCGCCACGCCCTGCTTCATGCGCATGAGCTCGCTGAGCATCTCCCCCCGGGGGATGACGGGGATCTTGGCGGCATGGGCCGCCAGCACCTCCGGGTTGTCGGACCGCACCGCGCTGGAAATCACCACGGCCTGGGCCCCCTCGATGCAGCCTGCATCATGGCCCAGGCGGATCGCCGCGCCCATGGACTGGAGCCGTTCGGTGGCCGGGCTGGCCTTGAGGTCCGATCCGCTGACCTGGTAGCCCAGGTTCACCAGCACCTCGGCGATGCCGGACATGCCGATGCCGCCGATGCCCACGAAATGGATGCGCTGGATCTTGCCGAACATGACCGGTCCCCAAACGTTCAGGATACCGGCCCCTTGCCTGGGGTTCAGGGGGCCGTCATCTTTGGCATGGTCCTGGATTGGTGTCGAGGTTCCATCCAATCCCAGAGGAGGAGTTATGTCCTATCCGCGCCTTGTTGCAGGAATCCTGGGTTGTTCAGCGCTGCTGGCCGCCCAGGATGAGATGCGGGGCCCCGACCGCGCCCGGCCCATGCCCCGGCCCAGTCGCTCCGTCGGCGCCTCGGACGGCCGCTTCTCCAACCCCGGCGGCAATCCCATGAGCGCCAGGGATTTGCACCGGATGGATCCCTGGGAGGCCCCACCCCGCAGGGTCCTCCTGGCGCCTCCGGCCATGGAGCGCTGCCGCATCGTCCCCACGGAGCTCGCGTGGCAGCGCCGCGACATCATGCGGGAGATCCAGCACATGGCCCGGCGCGGCCTGATTCCCGTGACCCCGGTCAGCGCGCTCGTGGACACGGTGGAGGACGTCGCGATCTTCCCCGCGGGCTGGAAGGCCTATGGGTTCGTCGTGCCCGCCAAGGGGGAGCTCGAAGTCCGGCTCAACCATCCCAATCTGGGCTGGTTCCGCCTGATGATGGTGAACAAGTGGGGCTCCCTGCAGGAGGGCATGCTGCAGAACCTCATCCCCAAGGGCACTCCGGTGGTGACCTTCAAGAACCCGAAGAACTCGCCCCAGGAAGTGTTCGTCATCGCCGACGATCCCGGCTGGATGAGCACGAAAGCGGATCCCTACACCATCTCCATCAAGCGCAGCTGGGAACCGCGCCAGAACGGCCCCGATCCCATGCCGCAGACCGTGGGGATCTGGGCGAAGAACGGCTCGATCGATCCCGCCTCCCGCGGGGAAGCCCGGCTCCACTGAAGGCCCCTGGGCCGGTTCCAGACCGGGCCTGCGGGCCCGGTTTTTTTTGGCACGGAAGTGGATGGTTCCAGTCCATGCGAGTCCGACTTGAACCCTCCCGCGACTGGACCAGGCTTCTCCTGGTGATGGTGGCGCTGGGCCTGATGGCCATGGGGCTGGCCCTGGATGCCCGGGCCACCCTCGCGGTTCCGCCTGCGGGCCATGGCCATGCCGGGACGCCGGTCCGGGAAGTCCACTAGGCCGTGTTCGGCACAAGCGGCCGTAGCAGACCGTCCAGGAATGCGCTGGCCGCTCTGCAACGGCCGCTAGCTAGGCCCAGGGGCAGGCCTCGGTGACCATCATCCGGAGGGCCCGCGGCCGGGTGGAAAGTTCGGCGCGGTCCCGGGGGGCCACCGCCTCCCCGTCCATGTGCCAGGGCATGGCCTGGTCGAGGCGGACCGAAGCGCGGAGGAGGCGCCCCTCCACGCGGAGGTGTGTGGTGCCGCCTTCCCGGAACAGGGCGGGGAGGCCGGTGAGCAGGTCCAGGAGCCCCGGCCGCGCGAGGCGCACCCAACTCAGGACGCCGTCACGGGGATCCGCCTGGGGGGCGATCCAGAAGCCCGAGCCATACTGGGGCAGCACCGCGAAGCAGAGGCTCCAGGCACGGGCCGGCAGGGCGGGCTCGGGGCCGGCCCAGGCGGCCCGCAGGCGGTCCCGCCGGGAGGAGGGCGGGTTCCCTTCCGGAAGCTCCGCGGACCATTCAAGGCCCATCTCGGGCTGGCTGCGGTAGAGGCGCAGGGAGGTCTTCGCGTAGCCGGTGAAGCCCCGTCCCTGGCCGCCCTCGAAGGCGTGGGCCACGGCGGCTTCGAAGCCGGCGCCGCAGAGGTTGAAGAA
>JBGASS010000237.1:0-4547 GCA_044229555.1 Holophagaceae bacterium | reverse complement strand
CCGGCTGACCCTGGTGATGATCCTCTTCATCCCGCTGATGCAGATCACCATCTACGGCTTCCTCAACAACGACGTGAAGCACCTGCCGACGATCGTGTTCGACGAAAGCCGCAGCCAGGAGAGCCGCGACTTCGTGCAGGCCATGGCGGCCACCCAGTACTTCGACATCCGCGGCGAGGCCACGTCGGAGAAGTACGTGCGGGAGCACATCGACGCCGGCACCGCCCAGGTGGCCATCTGGTTCCCGCCGGACTACGCGCGGAAGATCCGCGGCGGCGGCACGGGCCAGGCCCTGGTCATCGTGGACGCCAGCAACGCTACGGTGGCGGGCAGCGCGATGTCGGTGGCCTTCGGCGTCGGCCAGACCCGGGGCACGGCCCTGATGTTCGACCGCATGGGCTTCGGCCAGGCCACGCGGCCCCAGACCGCCATCGAGCTGCGGATCAGACCTTGGTACAACCCCAACCTGCGCACCCCCAACTTCATCATCCCGGGCCTGGTGGCCATCATCGTGTCCATGACCTGCGTGATGTTCGCGTCGGGGAGCATCGTGAAGGAGAAGGAGCGGGGCACCCTGGACCAGGTGATGGTGACGCCGGTGCGGCCCTTCGAGCTCTTCCTCGGCAAGGTCATCCCGGTGATCGGCATGGCCTACGCCCAGATGACCGTGCTGCTGATCCTGGCCAGGGTCCTCTTCGACGTGCCCATCGCCGGCAGCATCTTCCTGCTCTACGCCTCGGCCTTCCTCTTCATCCTGGCCATGCTCGGCATCGGCATCCGCATCAGCACCGTCGCCCAGAGCCAGGCCCAGTCCAGCCAGATGAGCTTCATGATGTTTTTGCCCATGGTCTTCCTGTCGGACTACATCTTCCCCCTGAACGGCATGCCTGTGGCCTTCCGCATCATCGGCGAGCTGGTGCCCGTCACGCACTTCATCCGCATCATGCGGGCCATCGTCATGCGGGGCGTCGGCGTCGAGGTGATCTGGATCCACGCCCTGAAGCTGGTGGTCTTCATCGTCGTGATCTGGGCGGTGGCCATCAAGGGGATGCGGCGGGCGAGCGCGTGAGGCGGGTCGGATCGGCTCTTCTCCGGCAGTGAATGTTCACGATTTGAATACAGGCACCCTTTCAAACCATGATTCGCGGTGTAGGCGAATCGTGGTTTGGAAGGGTGCGAGCAAGCGAAGCGCGCAAGGCCGGGGAACGGGGGCTTCGATGGGGCTGGATCCCGGTGGAGGAAGGATACGGAATAGAAAACCGGGTCGGCCGCTCCGTGTGGAGAACCCTGGCCACGCCGGATCGGCCGATCTGCACCTCGCGCGCTTCGCCTGCGGGTGCTTGAGGTTGACGCGGCCAAAGGCCGCCGCGCCAACCTCAAGCACTCTGTTGAAAGTCAACCCCGTTTCATTGTGGATGACTGACGGTGCATCCAGATCCGGAATCCTGACGCAGGCGTGACCGCCCGGACCCGGCACCCCTGTAAACTGGAACCCTGAGGAACGTTCCATGCCCGGTCTCGCCCGCCCGCTCCAGTCCTACATCCACGACGAACGCCTGCTCCCCATCGCGGAAAAGGTGGCGAAGGGCGAGCGCCTCATCTTCGAGGACGGCCTCCTGCTCTACGAAACGCCGGACCTGACGGGGATCGGTGCCCTGGCCCACCACGTGCGTCTCCAGAAGCACGGCCTGAAGACCTACTACGTCCAGAACCGCCGCCTCTCCTACACCAACATCTGCTACACCCACTGCCAGTTCTGCGCCTTCCAGGCGAAGCCCGGGGATCCGCGGGCCTACGTGCTCAGCGCCGACGACATCATCACGGAGCTGGCGAAGCCCGAGAACGCCGGGGTGAAGGAGCTGCACATGGTGGCGGGGCACTACCCCAAGCTGAAGATCGACTACTTCGAGGACCTCTTCCGCCGCATCAAGGAGCGCTTCCCGGAGCTGCACCTGAAGGTCTTCACCATGGTGGAGATGGACTACTACGCCCGGGTCAGCGGGATCAGCGTGGAGGAGTTCCTGGACCGCTGCGTGGCCGCGGGCCTGGAGAGCTGCCCCGGCGGGGGCGCGGAGATCTTCGATGCGGAGATCCGGGAGGAGATCTGCGTCGGCAAGAAGGACGCGAACGTCTGGCTGCGGGGCGCCGAACTCTGCCACGCGAAGGGCGTCCCCACGAACTGCACCATGCTCTACGGCCACATCGAGGCGCCGAAGCACAAGGTGGACCACCTGCTGCGCCTGCGGGACCTGCAGGACCGCAGCCTCGCCGGCGGCAGGGCCCACTTCCTCGCCTACATCCCCCTCGCCTACCAGAACGAGCACAACGAGCTGAGCCGCACCCACGTCATCCACGAGACCACGGGCGTGGCGGACCTCCGCGAGATCGCCGTGGCCCGCCTCCTCCTCGACAACATCCCGCACGTGAAGGCCTACTGGGTGATGATCGGCGAGGGCCTGGCCCAGATCGGCCTCAACTACGGCGCCAACGACCTGGACGGCACCATCATCGAGGAGGAGATCGCCCACGACGCCGGCGCCTCCAGTCCCCAGATGCTGAGCCGGGCCCAGCTCGTGCGCCTCATCCGCGACGCGGGCTTCGAGGCCCTGGAGCGGGACAACCTGTACAAGACCTACCCGGTCGAAGCCCCGACGGCCTGAGGCCGGGATGGAAAGCAAATCCGACCTCCGCGAACGTGCCTGGAAGCTCCGCGACGGGATCCCGGAGGCCACCCGCGCCGCCGCTTCCGCCGCCCTCTGCACGAGAGTCGAAGCCTTCTGCACGAGCCGCCGCCTCCGCAGGGTGGGCGCCTTCTGGCCTCTGGGTTCGGAGGTCGACCTGCGGCCCCTGATCCAGGGCCATCCCGAGTGGATGTTCTGGTTTCCCCGGGTCGTCAGCACGGACCCGCCGCGCCTGGCCTGGGGCACGGAGCCGCTGCAGCCGGGACTCTGGGGGCTGATGGAGCCCGTGATCACCCAGCACTTCACGCCGCCGGTGGAGCTGCTGCTGGTGCCGGGCCTGGCCTTCGACGACCGCGGCTACCGGGTGGGCTACGGGAAGGGCTACTACGACACCGTCCTGGAGCGCCTGGGCGAGGACGTGATCACCATGGGCGCCTGCTTCCAGGCCCAGGCCGTGGACCACGTCCCCGAGGAGATGCACGACCAGCCCGTGGACTGGCTGGCCACAGAGGCCCGGATCCGGGACCTGCGCTGAGGGCGCGCGCGGCCTCCGTGCGAGAGTATTGAGCGAAGCTCCCGAGGACACGCCATGCAGACCCTGCCCTCCCACACCGACGTGCTCATCATCGGCGCCGGACCCGCCGGCGCCGTGGCGGGGGCGACCCTGGCCAGGGCCGGCTTCCGCGTGCTGGCGGTGGAAAAACAGTGGTTCCCCCGCCACGTCATCGGCGAGAGCCTCCTGCCGCGCTGCAACGAGCTGCTGGCCCAGGCGGGCCTGCTGGAAGCGGTGCAGGGGCGGAACTATCTGGTGAAGCATGCCGCCAAGTTCTTCAAGGGGGACCTGACCGAGCGCTTCTGCTTCCGGGAATCCCTGCCCGGGGACTGGACCTCCAGCTTCCAGGTGCCCCGGGACGACTTCGACCAGACCCTCGTCACCGCCGCGCGCAAGCAGGGCGTGGACGTCCGCTTCGGGCACGAAGGGAAGGACGTCGGCTTCCATGAGGCCGGCGCCGCGGTGCACCTGCTCGACCTCGAAGGCGGCGAGGCCGCCACGGTGGAGGCCCGCTTCGTCCTCGACTGCAGCGGCCCTGCCCGGGTGCTGTCCCGGCTGCTCGCCCTGGACGGGCCCGCGGACATCCTGGCGCGTTCGGCCTACTACACCCACGTGGAAGGCGACCTCCGGCCGGAGGGCGAGGCGGAAGGCGACATCTGGGTGGTGCTCCATCCCAACGGGTCCTGGATCTGGATCATCCCCTTCAGCAACGGCCGCACCTCCGTGGGCGTGGTCGCCGAGCAGGCCACCTTCGATGCCTACGAGGGCTCCGACCAGGAACGCCTCTGGGCCATTCTCCGGGAGGAGCCCACCTGCGCCGCGCGCCTGGCGAAGGCCGAGCCGGTCATGAAGACGCAACGCCTCCACGGCTGGACCACCATCACCAGGCAGCTGCACGGCCCGGGCTGGGCGGTGGCGGGCAATGCCGGCGACTTCCTGGATCCGGTCTTCTCCAGCGGCGTCATGTTCGCCCTGGAGAGCGCCACCCTCGCCGGCCAGCTCATCGGGCGCCAGCTCCGGGGCGAGGCCATCGACTGGGACGCGGCCTACGACGGCCACATGCAGAAGGCCATCGGCGTCTTCCGCACCTTCGTGAAGGCCTGGTACGCCGGCGACCTGGCCCGCCTCTTCTTCTTCGAAGGCACCAAGCCCCGGCGCTTCATCCAGAGCATCTGCTCCATCCTCGGCGGCAACGTGCTGAACGAGGAGAATCCCCTGGTGAAGGACGGCTGCCGGGAAGGCCTGGACCGCATGCTCATGGGGCTGAAGCTGCTGGAGGCGGGGGCGAAGGCGGAGAGGGGCTAACTGTCCCG
>JBGASS010000236.1:0-4561 GCA_044229555.1 Holophagaceae bacterium | reverse complement strand
GGCTGCGCTCGCGCACCGCCAGCCCCCAGACGATGGAGGCGCTCCAGAGCCCGTTGGCGAAGTGGTAGGCCGCCGAGAGGATGCCGAGGACGTAAAGGGGACGGACCCAGGGACGGGTGTTGAAGAGGTCCGACATCCACGCATAGGTCGGCAGCCCTTCGCTGTGGATGCGCGTCTCCCAGACGTGGAAGGCCAGGAAGGCGAGGAGCAGGATCCCCGTCACCCGCTGCATCCAGAAGCGCCAGGTGCCGCCCTGGTTGTAGATCCCCAGGCTGAGGGTGCGCCGGCTCTGGGACGCGATGAAGAGGCCGTAGCAGGCGTGGTAGGCGATGGGCAGGAAGATGAAGCCCCACTCCAGGAAGGGCATCCACGCCGAGCTGTCCTTCGCCGCCTGCATGCGGTCGTAGGCCGCCGGCCCGAGGCGGGCCCGGGCGTTTTCCAGGAGGTGCAGCACCACGAAGCCGCCCACCGGCAGCAGCCCCATGAGGCTGTGGAGGCGGCGGAGGAGGAACTGGTGGCGGGACGTGGACATGTCGGGCTTCGGGCTCCAGGCTCCTGGCAGCATTGCTGGTCCAGGCCGGGACCTTCCTTCAGGGATGGACCAGGGTTTCAGGGACGACTGGAACCGTTGGGCCGGGATTGGCCGCGCTCAACAATGTAGCCCGGAGTCGGGAGCCTGGAGCCCGGAAGTTGCGCCTAGAATCCCCCGCCGCCGGCCACCGCGGGCCGTTCGATGAGCCGGCCCTTCAGGTAGTCCCGGTTCATGCGGGCGATGTTCTCGAGGCTGATGCCCTTGGGGCAGGAAGCCTCGCACTCGCCGTGGTTGGTGCAGGTGCCGAACTCCTCGGCGTCCATCTGGGCCACCATGTCGCGGACCCGGATATAGCGCTCGGGCTGGCCCTGGGGCAGCAGGCCCAGGTGACTGACCTTGGCGCCGACGAAGAGCATGGCCGAGGCGTTGGGGCAGGCGGCGACGCAGGCGCCACAGCCGATGCACGCGGCGGCGTCCATGGCCAGGTCGGCGTTCTCCTTGGGGATGGGCAGGGCGTTGGCGTCCTGGGCGGTGCCCGTGGGGGCGCTGATGAAGCCGCCGGCGGCGATGATGCGGTCGAAGGCGCCGCGGTCCACCACCAGGTCCTTCTGGACCGGGAAGGCCTTGGCCCGCCAGGGCTCGATGGCGATGGCGTCGCCGTCCTTGAAGCTGCGCATGTGGAGCTGGCAGGCGGTGGTGCGCTCCTTGGGGCCGTGGGGACGGCCGTTGATGACCATGGAGCAGGTGCCGCAGATGCCTTCCCGGCAGTCGTGGTCGAAGGCGATGGGATCCTTGCCGTCCTTGATGATCTCCTCGTTGACCACGTCCAGCATCTCGAGGAAGGACATGTCGGGGCTGATGGCCTTGGCGTTGATCGTCTGGAAGCCGCCTTCGGCCTTGGCGTCCTTCTGTCGCCAGACCTGCAGGGTGAGGTTCATGTCGTGGCTCATGTCAGCTCCTCACTTGTAGCTGCGGGTGGCGAGATGGACGTTCTCGAAGGCGAGGGACTCCACGTGGCGGATGGGCGCCTTGCCCTCGCCGGTGTACTCCCAGGCCGCCACGTGGGCGAAGTGCTCGTCGTCGCGCTGGGCCTCCCCGTCCTCGGTCTGCCACTCCTCGCGGAAGTGGCCACCGCAGCTTTCCCGGCGCTCCAGGGCGTCCAGGCACATCAGCTCCCCCAGCTCCATGAAGTCGGCCACGCGGCCGGCGAGCTCCAGGGACTGGTTCAGCTCGTCGCCGCTGCCCACCACGCGGACTTCCTTCCAGAAGCGGGCGCGCAGCTCGGGGATCAGCTGCAGGGCCTTCTCTCGTCGCCGCTGCCGACGACGCGCACTTCCTTCCAGAAGCGCGCGCGCAGCTCGGGGATGAGCTGGAGGGCTTTCTTCAAGCCGGCTTCGTTGCGGGCCATGCCGCAGTGCTCCCACATGATCTTGCCGAGCTCGCGGTGGAAGTAGGTGGGCGTCTCCTTGCCGTTGACGGCCAGGAGGCGCGCGTTGCGCTCCTTGGTCGCGGCTTCGGCGGCCTGCACGTCCGGGTGGTCCGCGGCGACCTTGGCGCCCTTGTTCGCGGCCAGGTAGTTGCCGATGGTGTAGGGGATGACGAAGTAACCGTCCGCCAGGCCCTGCATGAGGGCCGAGGCCCCCAGGCGGTTGGCGCCGTGGTCGCTGAAGTTGGCCTCGCCCAGCACGAAGAGGCCGGGGATGGTGCTCATGAGGTTGTAGTCCACCCAGAGGCCGCCCATGGTGTAGTGCACCGCGGGGTAGATGCGCATCGGCGTCTCGTAGGGGTTCTCGTCGGTGATGCGCTCGTACATCTCGAAGAGGTTGCCGTACTTCTCCTCGATCTTGGCCTTGCCCAGGCGCCGAATGGCGTCGGCGAAGTCCAGGTAGACGCCCCGGCCGCCGGGGCCCACGCCGCGGCCCTCGTCGCAGACCTGCTTGGCGGCGCGGCTGCTGATGTCCCGGGGCGCGAGGTTGCCATAGCTCGGGTACTTGCGCTCCAGGTAGTAGTCCCGGTCCTCTTCCTTGATGTCGCCGGGCTTCTTCCCGCAGTCCTCGGCCTTCTTCGGCACCCAGACGCGGCCGTCGTTGCGCAGGCTCTCGGACATCAGGGTGAGCTTGGACTGGTGGTCGCCGGTGACGGGGATGCAGGTGGGATGGATCTGGGTGTAGCAGGGGTTGCCGAAGGCGGCGCCCTTCTTGTAGGCGCGCCAGATGGCGGTGCCGTTGCAGCCCTTGGCGTAGGTGGCCAGGTAGAAGGCATTGCCGTAGCCGCCGGTGGCGAGGCAGACGGCGTCCGCGAGGTGGGACTCGATTTCGCCGGTGACCATGTCCCGGGTGACGATGCCCCGGGCCTTACCGTCGATGACGATGAGCTCCTGCATCTCGTGGCGGGTGTGCATCTTCACGGTGCCCAGGCCGATCTGGCGCTCCAGGGCCTGGTAGGCGCCCAGGAGGAGCTGCTGGCCCGTCTGCCCCCGGGCGTAGAAGGTGCGGGACACCTGGGCGCCGCCGAAGGAGCGGTTGTCCAGGAGGCCCCCGTACTCCCGGGCGAAGGGCACGCCCTGGGCCACGCACTGGTCGATGATGGCCACGCTGACCTGGGCCAGGCGGTAGACGTTGGCTTCCCGGGCGCGGAAGTCGCCGCCCTTCACGGTGTCGTAGAAGAGGCGCTGGACGCTGTCGCCGTCGTTGCGGTAGTTCTTCGCGGCGTTGATGCCGCCCTGGGCGGCGATGCTGTGGGCGCGCCGGGGGGAGTCCTGGTAGCAGAAGCACTCCACCTCGTAGCCCAGCTCGCCCATGGAGGCGGCCGCGGCGGCGCCGGCAAGGCCGGAGCCCACGACGATGACCTTGTACTTGCGCTTGTTGGCCGGGTTCACCAGCTTCATGTCGAAGCGGTGCTTGTCCCACTTCTGCTCGATGGGGCCGTCGGGGATGTTGGCTTTCAGTTCCATGGTCCGCCTCAGAGCTTCACGAAGCCCGCCAGCACGGCGAGGGGGAAGGAGATGTTGGCGCCGACAACGAGGAGTGCGACCCCCAAGGCCAGGCGATCCCGCAGGGCGTTGTAGCTGGGATGGGAGAGGCCCAGCGTCTGCAGCATGCTCCACACGCCGTGGCGCAGGTGGCCGAAGAGGCAGGCCATGGCCAGGATGTAGAAGCCCGATATCCAGGGGGACTGGAAGCCCTGGACCACGTTCTGGAAGACCTTCCCCTCCTCGAAGGGGCCGACCTTGCCGAGGGTCAGGTGCAGCAGGTGGAAGACCAGGAAGGCCAGGACGACGATCCCGCTGACCCGCATGGACCGGGAGGCGAGGGTGGAGGCCTGGGGCGCCACCTCCTTGTAGGGAACGGGCCGCGCCGCGGCGTTCATCTGCGTCAGCGTGAAGGCCGCCCAGACGTGCAGGATGGCCGCGATCAGCAGGCCGCCGCGGGCGATCCAGATGCCCGCGCCGTGGAGCATGGTCCGCAGGAAGCGGCCGTAGGCGTCCAGGGGGTGTTCGCCCCCGTGGGCCGGCAGGAAGAGCTGCATGTTCCCGGCCATGTGCCCGACCACGAAGCCCACGAGCATGATCCCCGTGACCGCCATGACGATCTTCTTGCCGATGCTGGATGCGAGGAAGCTGGCTTCCTTGGGCATGTCCGGCCCTCCCCCTGTGAGTGTGTGACGGGAAGCCGGTTCCCGGACCTCCGAACCGGATGAGTCCAGATCCCCGCGTTCCCCCTTACGCCGCTGGCCATGAGGCCAAAACAACGTAGGAATACCACGCCAAGTGCGTGACTCCAAGCACGAAAGCGCCCTCGCACGGGGCCCCGCGACCCCTGCGGAAGGCCCGCAGACCTTGCGTTCCAGGCCTTTCAGGGGTAGAGTCCTTCCCTATCTGTTGACAACCCAAGACCGCCTGCGCGGACCCCGGAATCCTTCAAGTCCGCTGCAGTTTCTTCAATTGATGACCGCCCTTCCCCTGGGCGGACGGAGGTACGGAATGTCCATTTCCGCTGCAGGAAAGCTCATGGCCCCGGTGAACCGGTT
>JBGASS010000235.1:0-4585 GCA_044229555.1 Holophagaceae bacterium | reverse complement strand
GCCTTCCGGATCGGCCCAAGCGGCCTCCGCCCAGGCCTCCGGGGTGGTGGACCGCAGGGGGATCGGCGGCCTGAAGTCAGACATCGGCGCGCCCCAGCTTCAGGAAGATCTCCCGCCAGGGCTCAGGCAGGGCCGCCGCGTCCCGTTCGATGGTGGCCTCGTCGCCCCGGACGAAGGGCCCCGTGCGGCCTTCGGCGCCCTGCCGGGCCACGTTGCGCTGGGTCGCCTCCGCCAGGGCCATCAGCCCCCGTCCCGGCAGGCGGACGCCGTGTTCCTCCAGCAGTTTCGCGGCGCCGAGCCAGAGGGTGGCCGCATGGCCCGAGGTCAGCACGGCGCAGGCGTGGTAGAGGGGCTTGAGCTCCGCCGGCAGCTCGAAGGGCAGGAAGCCCAGGTCGGCGAAGGCCCGCACGAGGACCGCCGGCACCGCGCCGCTGAGGGCCAGGGGCGTGCCCTTCCAGTCCGCGGCCCGGCCGCCGAAGCTGGTGAGGGGATGGGCCGAGGGCACCCCCGGCAGGTCGAGGCTGCCGCTCAGGTGCACGCAGCGGCCGGGAAAGCGCGCCGCCGCCGCCGCCACCGCGCGGTCCGGCACCGCCAGCAGGACGAAGCCTTCGGGCGTGGCACCGGAGGGCTCGAGGGCCGCGCGGTCCCCCCAGGCCACCGCCAGGGCCCGCCCGGCACGGCCCCGGCCGAGGATGCTGAATTCGTGCGGCATCCCGGAAGTGTGGCAGATCCGGCGCCCGGGCCTGACGCCCGGCGGAGATGGTCCCAGGTCGTGGCCGACACAAGCGGGACCAACGGATCAGCCAGAAGGGCGCTGGCCACTCCGCAAGTCCCGCTAGGCTGGAAGCCATGTCCTGGCCCCTGCCGCCTGAGATCGAGTGGCCGCGCTTCCTGCGGCTGCTGCGGGATCCCAATCCGCCCCGGGGCTGGCTCGAGGCGGCGGCGGACCTGCCGGACCTGCGCAAGCGGCCCCTGCTGCTGCGCTGGATCGCCCAGCACGCCAAGGCCCCGGCCCACCTGCGGGCGAACCTCCTGCCCCGCCTGCCCTGGCGCGCCCTGGCGGCCCTGGCCGCGGACTCCGCCGCCCATCCCCACGCCAAGGCCATGGCGGTGGAGCGCCTCCACGTCCTCTGGCCCGGCTTCACCGTGGGGGAGCGCCGCACCTTCGCCCTCCTGGCGCCGCGATCCATGTGGCCCCTGGTGTGGCGGGTGCGGGACGAAGGGGTGATCGCGGGCCTGCTGCAGAATCCCCGCCTGTCGCCGTCGGCCCTGGTGGCCCTGGTGCAGCCGCCCATGGAGCGGGCCCAGATGCAGGCCCTCTCGGTGTCCATGTGGCGGGAGTCCACCCAACTTGCCTTCCAGGTCCTGCAGACCCTCGACCGCACCCTGCAGCGGCCCGACCCGCCCCTGGTGCTCGGCCACGCCACGGTGTGGATCCGCGCCCTGGACCCCGACGAGGCCATCCACTGCGCCAGCACCCTGCAGCATCCCCCCCTGCGCCGCCTCGTGCGGGCCTGGGCGGAGCGGGGCCTCGCCACGCCCTCCGACGGGCTGGACGAGGAAGGCCGGCCGCTGGAGTTCTGAATTTTCAGGCGGTCTTCACCCGCTTCAGGACTTCCTCGACCGTTCTGTCGATCCCCACGAACACGTCGCTCAGCCTCGCGTCGTCGAACAACGGGGCCCCCTCCGCGATCGCAAGCCGAAGGCGCAGCGGGAGCGGGAGGACGCCACTAGATGTGGCGTCCGATCGGGGGGTGGTCGGCGGAGCCGCGTGGGGCAGGCGGATTTTCTATTGGATCTTCACGCGTTTCAGCACTTCTTCCACGGTCCGATCGATCCCCACGAACACGTCGCTCAGCCTCGCGTCGTCGAACATGTACGCCGGCGCGGTGACCAGCTTCAAGGCCTCGTCCACCACGACGTCCCGCGCGCTGCCCCGCGCCTGGTGCTTCGCCCCCAGGCTGTCCAGGGCCGCGGCGCAGCCGGCGTCGTCGCCGATGGTGAGGGCCGGGTGGCGGCCGCTGCCCGCCAGCACGAGGGCCACCAGGGCCGGCGCGATGCAGACGGCGCCCACGGGCTTGCCCGCGTCGAAGAAGGTCTTCACGAAGGCGGCCACGTCCGGGCGCACGTCCGCGTCCGCGCCCTTGAAGGCGAAGCCGCAGTGGTTCTTCGCCACCCCGTAGCCGCCAGGCATCAGGAGGCAGTCGTAGTCCGCGGCCTTGGCCTTCGCCAGGTCCAGGCACTGGCCCTGGCGGGCGATGTGGCTGGATTCCTCCAGGATGTTGCGCCGGGCGCCCTCCGCCACCTGGCCGGTCCCGTGGTCGACCACGTGGAACTGGTCGGCGTTCGGGGCGATGCACTGGAAGGCGGCGCCGTGCTGGTCCAGGGCCAGGAGGGTGAGGACGGCCTCGCGCACCTCCGCGCCGTCGAGGTGGCCGCAGCCGGCCAGGAGTACCGCCGCTTGGGGAACGCGGGCCATGGGAGCCTCCGGGGAAGGAAATCCATTGTCGCGCCAGGAAGGCGAGGGGGCCCGGACCTGGATCACGCCTGTTCCGTTCAGGGTCCCCCGGGGCCCGTTCATCGTCCCCCGGGGACGGAAGGATTCCCTCAAGGGCCCGTGCGGGGTACAAAGGACCGCCGGAGAAACTCCCATGGTCCTGGCCGAAGTGCACCGAGCCTGCCTCGATCGGCTGCGCAGCCCCGTCCTCTGGGCGCTTTACGCGATCGCTTTCGCCCTCTGGCTGGTGGCCCCGACCTACATCTGGTCCACCCAGGTCCACCCCCTGCCCCTGAAGGTGGTCCTCCTGGAGGCTCCTTCCGCCCTCCTGTTCTTCTTCTGTTTCATCTGGCTGTCCCCGATCGCCTGGCAGTGGGACGGCCGACCCGGGAATCCCCCGGTCACTCCGGGCCGCATCCTTCTCGCCCTGGGCGGCAGTCTCGCGATGCTCTTCCTGAATCTCCAGGTGCTGAGCTGGATCCTGCAGCTCGGTGGCCTCCCGCCCCTGGGCCTGGACGTCCTCCTCGGCAACCTCAGCGGCGAAGGGCCGGGCCTTTTCCTGGTGGGCTACCTCCTCGCCGCCCGGGAGCAGATGGAATCCGAGCGCGCCGTGTCCCAACGGCGGGCCGAGGAGGCCCAGACCGGCCAGCTCCAAGGCCAGGTCCAGCCCCACGTGCTCTTCAATGCCCTGAACGGCCTGGCGGAGCTGGTCGAGCAGGACCCCGAACGGGGCGCCGCGGCCCTGAGGGCCATGTCGGGTTTCATGCACGGGGTGATGGAGGCCACCGGCCGTCAGGGCTGGTCCCTAGGGGACGAGCGGCGCCTGGTGGAGGACTTCCTCACCATGGAGGCCATGCGCCTCGGGGACCGCCTGCGCACGCGCTGGGACTGGTCCCATGCCCTGGACCGCCACGCGGTGCCGCCGCTGTGCCTGCAGCCCCTGGTGGAGAACGCCCTGAAGCACGGCATCCGGCCCGCCGCGCAGGGCGGCGAACTGGAGGTGGCCGGCTGGATGGAGGGCCCGGCCCTGGTGGTGGAGGTGCGCAACACGGGCGCCGGCGACGCCGCTCCGGATGCCTCCGGCGACCGCGCCGGGTTGGGCCTGGCGAACCTGCGCGCGCGCCTTCAGCTCGCCTGCCCCCACGGATCCTCGGTGGAGCTGTTCAGTGAAGAGGGCTGGACCGTCTCCCGGTTCCGGCTGGACCCCGCGCCCGCCTTCCTGCCATGACGCGCTTCCGCACCGTGGTGGTGGACGACGAGCCCCTGGCCCGGGCCCGCCTGGGGCGCCTGCTCATCGCCGCCGGGTGCGAGGTCCTGGCCGAGCTGCCCGACGTCGCCGCCCTGCTCGCGCACCTGCGGGAGGCCCCGCGGCCCGACCTCCTGTTCCTCGACATCGAGATGCCCGGAGCCACCGGCCTCGAGGCTCTCGCCGAGCTGGATCCCCCCCTGCCGGTCATCTTCGTCACCGCCTACCCCCAGTACGGAGCCCGGGCCTACGAGGTCGACGCGGTGGACTACATGGTGAAGCCCGTGTACCCGGACCGGCTCGGGCGGGCCCTGGACAAGGCCTGGCGGCACCTGGACACCGGCAGCAGGGCCCAGCCCGCCCGGGCCGCGGTCGTCCCCCCTGCCGCGCCCGCGCGCTTCCCGGGCCGCTCCGGGGAAGGTCATTTCCTCCTCGAGTTCCGGCGGGTCAGCCACTTCGAGTTCGCGGAGATGGCCGTGTGGGCCTGGCTGGGCGGGAAGCGCTTCCGTGCCCCCTGGGCCTCCCTGGGCGAGGTGGAGGACGCCTTCCCGGGCCAGGGCCTGCTGCGCATCCAGCGGCACCTCCTCGTGAGGCCCGAGGCCATCCAGGGCCTGCGCCCCATCCCGGGGCGGCGGGCCCGGGTGCGCCTTTCGGACGGCCTCGAGCTGGAGGTGAGCCGCTCCATGACGCCCCACCTCAAGGGCCTGCTGGGGATTCCCCGGGGCGGCTGAGCCCGGCGCAGCCGGATCCGCCCGGTCCGAGGCTCCGGGGTACGGGAGCGCCGGGGCCAACGGAGGCCTGGGAGGAGCCGTTCAAGTCCCGGGCGGGTCCGCCCAGGGCCC
>JBGASS010000234.1:0-4610 GCA_044229555.1 Holophagaceae bacterium | reverse complement strand
GTAGAGGTCCGCGGCGTCCCGGGTCTCCAGGACGAAGCGCTGCACCTCCCCCACCCAGGGATGGCGCAGGGCCCAACGCACCAGGGCTGACGCGATGCCGTGGTGGTGCAGGTCGTTGGCGGTGACCACGTCGTAGAGCTTGGCCTCGTAGGCGTGGTCGCTCCAGACCCGGGTGGTGCCCACCAGGCGCCCGCCCCGGCCCCCTTCGGGCACCAGGCGCGCCGTCAGCAGCCGCGAGCAGGCCAGGAGGCGGCGCCACTGCTCCAGGGTGCGGTCCGCGGTCCAGGGCACGGCCTCCGCCTGGAAGTAGGTCTGCAGCTCCTTGGGATCCGCGGTCCAGGTCTCGTCGGCGAAGGCCACCAGGCCCGAAGGAGTCTCCAGGGGTTCCGGGGCCAGCAGGGGATCCGTCATGCCTCCGCCTCCTCGCCGCCGTCGGCCGGGCCATTTCCCGGCCGGAAGAGCCGCAGCGCGAAGGCCAGGGTCAGGATTCCCGAGACGGCGAACCAGAAGGCCTGGGCGCCCTTCTTCCGCGCCGGGGTGTAGACGGGCTCCCAGGCCAGGTGGAAGGCGTGGGTCGCCCGGCTCATGGGTTCGCCCCAGAGCTCCCAGCTGCCGTCGGCGCGGCTCAGGCCGGACTTCCCGGTGAGGGTGGAGCGCAGCATGGGCACGCCCTGCTCCACCGCCCGCAGGCGAATCTGGTTGAAGTGCAGGTCCGTGGCCACGGTCTTGTCGAACCAACCGTCGTTGGTGTGGTTGGTGAGGAGCTGGGCGCCGCCGAGGGCGACGCCGGCCTGGGTGCGCGCGGGGCTGAGGGCCTCGCTGCAGATGAGGGGATGGATGCGGAGGCTGCCCTGGGGCGTCGCCATCTCGAAGGTGCTGGCCGCGCTCAATTCGCCGGGCTCCTGGGAGAGGAAGCCCAAGCGGCGGTCCAGCCACTTCCGCAGGGCCGCTGGGCCGGGCATGCGCTCTCCGAAGGGCATGGGCTCCACCTTCGCCTGGACGAAGCTGGGCCTCCCGTCGGCTTCCCCACGCACCAGGTTGAGAAGCCCGCCTTCGGTGCCGAAGAGCCAGGCGAGGCCGCGGCGCTGGGCCTCCTCCTGCAGCCGCGGGATCGGCCCGCGGTGGTCCACGCCGAGGATGGCGCTTTCGGGCCAGAGCAGCAGGGTGGCCATGCCCGGACGGGGCAAGCGGGCCTCCCTGAGGGCCGCGTCGCTGAGGGCCCAGGCCTCGGCTTCCATGCCGGGACGGCGCAGGCCGGCCTCGAAGTTGGGCTGGACCATCACCACGTCCAGTTCGCGCTTCGGAGCCTTCGGCAAGAAGGACCAGGCGAGGCCGAAGGCGAGGAGGGTGCCGTAGAAGGCCGCCGGGGCGGCGAGGATGGAGCGCAGCCGCCGGCCCTCCGCCAGGCTGCCGGCGAAGAAGGCGCCGCAGCCGAAGGCCAGGGCGCTGAAGCCGTAGCTGGTGAGGAAGGCGGCGCTCCGCGCCAGGAGGGGCAGGCCCCCCAGGCCCGAGCCCCAGCTCCACTCGTAGACGTGGAAGCCCTTGGCCTCCCACAAGAGGGTTGCGAAGGCGGCGCCGGCGGCGGCGCCCCAGCGGCCGGCGCGGCGGAACATCCAGCGGGCGAAGGCGATGACGGCGGTGAAGCCCAGGGCCTCGTAGCCGAAGAAGAGCCCGGAACCGAGCCACGCCACGCCCTTCGGCAGGTTGCCCTTCACTTCGATGACGTTGGGCACCCAGTGGAAGATCAGCACCAGCCCGATCACCCATGCGAGCAGCGTCCAGCCTAGGCGCCGGCCCTTGAAGGCGCCGTCCATCATCAGGGCGGGGATGAGGAAGCAGAGCAGGGCCTCCAGCCAGCCGTGCCCCGAGGCGTAGGGGATGCCGTAGCAGACGTAGAGCAGGCCCGCCAGGACGGCGGCCTCGAAGACGCGCAGGGGCCAGCGGCCCTTCAGGTTCGGGAGGTTGACGTCGTCCACCGGCGCTCCGCTTCGAAACACGCGATCCCCGCCGCCACGGCGGCGTTGAGGCTCTCCACCCCCTGGATCGGAATGGCCACCCGCCGCACGGCGCCGGGCAGTTCCGTATGCGCCCACCCATGGCCCTCGTTCCCCACGAGGAGGCGCAGGGGCTCGGCAAGGTCGGCCTCGCCGAGGGGGATGGCGCCGGGCCCGCCGTCCAGGGCGATCCAGTGGCCCGGGTCACTGGGCCACCGCACCACGCGCCGGACGGACAGCAGGAAGGCGGCGCCCATGGAGCCCCGCAGGGCCTTGGGAGAGAAGGGGTCCGCGGCGCCGGGGCCCAGCAGGGCCTCCTGGAACCCGAAGGCCGCGGCGGCGCGGAGGATGGCCCCCAGGTTGCCGGGATCCTGGATCTCCCAGGGCACGATGACGCGGTCCGCCAGGGGGCCCGCGGGGTCCGGCCCCACGCGGCACAGCATGACGGAATCCGGCGGGCTGCCGCCGCCCGCGAGGTCCGCCAGCAATTCGGGTTTCACGCGGACGATGGCGTCGGAGAGGCTCCAGGTCTGGACGTCGTGATCCTGGACCAGGAGGGCTTCGCAGGGGAAGCGCGCCTGCTCCGGGGAGCGGGTCCAGGCGCTGATGACCTTGCTCCCGAGCAGCAGGGTATGGCTGCGCTTCGCGCCCCGGGCCAGGAGGAGCCGCTTCAGCTCCTTGAACCAGGGATTGGACCTGGACGTGATCCGGTCTGGAAGACGCACCATCCGACCGTAGCTCCTATGCGGAGGGAGGATGGGACGGAACCGAGAAGCGATTGCCGCCCCGAAGGGGTGAGGGCCAGCGGCCCGAATCAAGATTCCAGCCTATCCGGGCCCTCGCGCCCTGTGCGGCGGATCACGTCCGCCCCGGCGCGGGCGCCCTCCGCCCCTGGATCCTCGGGGCTCCGGGCCTTCCCTGGTAGCATGGAAAATTCTTTGTCCATCCAGTGTTTCCAGGAGATTCCTCATGGCTGATGAGGTTGTACACAAGCCCTACATCCCCGACGAGAGCACGGTCGCGGAGTTCACCCCGAAGGCCATCATCTTCGGCGTCATCTTCGGGATCATCTTCGGCGCCTCCACGGTGTATCTGGCGCTCCGCGCCGGGCTCACCGTGTCGGCCTCCATCCCCATCGCCGTGGTGGCCATCTCCCTGCTGAAGAAGCTGGGAGGCTCCACGATCCTGGAGAACAACATCGTCCAGACCATCGGCTCGGCGGGCGAATCCATCGCCGCGGGCGTGGTGTTCACGCTGCCGGGCTTCCTCTTCCTGGCGAAGGACGCCGGCGGCAACTCGGTGGGCGCGCCCTTCTTCACCTACTGGACCATCTTCACCCTAGCCCTTCTGGGTGGCGTCCTGGGCATCCTCATGATGATCCCCCTGCGCCGCGCGCTGATCGTGAAGGAGCACGCCGAGCTGCCCTATCCCGAAGGCACGGCCTGTGCTTCCGTGCTGATCGCGGGGGAGAAGGGCGGCGACCTCGCCAAGACGGCCTACATGGGCCTGGGTGTGGGCCTGCTCTACGCCATGGGGCAGCTCATCTTCAAGGTCATCGCCGAGACGCCCACCTGGGTCTCCAACATGAAGTCCAAGGTCTTCCCCGCCGCCACCGTCAACGCCAACATCACCCCCGAGTACATGGGTGTGGGCTACATCCTGGGCATCCGGAACGGCGGCCTGCTGGTGGCCGGTGGTGTCATGGCCTGGCTGGGGCTCATCCCCCTGCTGGCCACCCTCGTCCCCGCCGACGCCATCGCCGGGCAGCTGGTGAAGCTGGGCTACCTGAAGGATGCGGCCCTGGCCGGCGCCTACGGCTGGAATCCAGCCACCCACGAATTCGCCCAGCTGAACCGGGCCATCTACTACGCCTACGTCCGCCAGATCGGCGCGGGCATGGTGGCCGCGGGCGGTTTCATCACCCTGCTCAAGACCATCCCCACCATCATCAGCGCCTTCAAGGGGGCTGTGGCCTCCATGAAGGACGG
Source organism: Holophagaceae bacterium (assembly GCA_044229555.1). GTDB lineage: Bacteria > Acidobacteriota > Holophagae > Holophagales > Holophagaceae > JADJVL01. The sequence continues at coordinate 628 of JBGASS010000234.1, read as the reverse complement.
CGTGGGGGAGGGCGGCGTGAAGCGCACGGAACATGACCTGCCCCTGACGGTGGTGATCGCCGGCTGCCTCGCCCTGATCGTCATCGTGGCGGCCCTGCCCTTCATCCCCGGCAGCGGCATCCTCAGCAAGGTCCTCCTGGGCGTGCTGATGATCATCTTCGGCTTCTTCTTCGTCACCGTGAGCAGCCGCATCGTGGGCATCATCGGCTCCTCGTCGAACCCCATCTCCGGCATGACCATCGCGGCCCTCATGGCCACCTGCCTCATCTTCGTGGGCATGGGCTGGACCGGCGACGTCTACCAGCCCATGGCCCTCTGCGTGGGCGGCATGGTGTGCATCGCCGCCGCCAACGCCGGCGCCACCAGCCAGGACCTGAAGACCGGCTACCTGGTGGGCGCCACCCCCCGGAACCAGCAGATCGGCCTGATGATCGGGGCCGTGGCCGCCGCGGTCATCATCGGAATAACGATCAAGGTGTTGGATCGTCCAACAGCCGAGATGGCCGCTCAGGGCCTCCAGCATGCCATCGGCAGCGACAAGTTCCCGGCTCCCCAGGGCACGCTCATGGCCACGCTCATCAAGGGGCTTCTGGCCCACAACCTGGACTGGCAGTTCGTTCTGGTGGGC
>JBGASS010000233.1:0-4646 GCA_044229555.1 Holophagaceae bacterium | reverse complement strand
CACGACCTTCTGGGTGCCCGCATCCAGGACGGAGTCCAGGGGAACGAGAATGCCCTTGTGGCTCGGACCCTTCAGCAGGATCTCCCCAAAGAATTCCGGCTTCAGATCGCCTTGGGGATTCGGGAACTCCACGCGCACCTTGGCGGTACGGGTCTTGGGGTCAAGGATGGGATCGATGAAGACCACGCGGCCCAGGAAGGTCTTTCCAGGGAAGGTGGGAAGGGTGAGCGAGGCGGACTGCCCGACCTTGACGCCGTCCAGTTCCTTTTCGTAGACATCCGCCAGGGCCCACACACGGCTCAGGTCGGTGATCTCGAAGGGGATGTCCGCGGGAGTGATGCGGGCGCCCTCGACCACGTTCTTCACGGTGACGACCCCGGAAATTGGGGACCGGAGGGTGAGGGCACGTTCGACATCCCCCGTTCGCTCCAGGCGTTCCAAAACCTCCATCGGGACGTCCCACAGGGCGAGGCGTCGCTTGGCGGCCTCCACGAGCTCACTGCCGCTGCTGCTTTGGGATCCCGAGGCCAGGGCCTTCTGGGTCTTGAGGGCGAGGAGGTATTCCCGCTGGGCACTCACGAATTCGGGGCTGTAGAGGCTGAAGAGCGTCTGTCCCTTGGCGACGGGCTTGCCGATGAAATCCACGAAGAGCCGTTCGACGAAGCCCTCCACTTTGACGTTCACTTTGCGGACCCGTGTTTCGTCCACCGCCAGACGGGCCGTGGTCCGGATCTCGCCGCTGATGGGACCTTCGGCCACCTTGGCGGTCTTCAATCCGATGAGTTGCTGGCGCTCATGATCGATGGTGACCGTCGCATGGCCCTCCACGGACGGACCCGCACCCTTGAGGTCGCCCTCATAGACCGGGACGTAGTCCATGCCCATCTCATCCTTCATGGGATTGGGCGACGTGATGGACGGGTTCATCGGCGAGCGGTAGAAGACCAGCTTCCCCCGATCGGCCGGGGCCTTGGTGTCACCGCTCCCTTCGATGGGCACCAGCTTCATGCCGCAGATGGGGCAATCTCCCTCGTGATCCTGCATCACCTGGGGATGCATGGGGCACTGGTACATCTGCTTGTTCGGCGCCTTCTCGGTGGAGGCTCCGGCGGCATGAGGTTTCGGTCGGAGGAGAAGGGTTCCCCCTACACCTACAACCAAACCCAGGGCGATCAGTCCGACGGTCTGGAGGCTCTTGGATCGCCGTCTGGGCTGTTCATTCATCAAGTCACTCATGGGGGGCTCCGGATTGCTTGGCTTTGGCGTCGAGGGCCGGTGGGGTCGAAGGGGCCGCGTGCATGTCGCAGTTCTCCTTGGCTGCGGCGCTGGTCGACGGGGAATCGCAGTGGTTGCAACCTGATTGCGGGGCGGGTTCGGGACTCGGGGCCGCGGCCAGGTTCCGGGTGCATCCGGAGGGCATGGCTGCTGCAGCCTGGGCAGGCCCTGCGGCAGGCTCCTTCACCGGCTTCTTACGCGGTGGGGCGAACAGCAAGGTCGTCAGGACGAGCCCCGTGACCACGGCCACCAGGCCGAAGATCGTGTTCCTTCGAGCGCTGGATGTGGGCGGTTGGATCGGATCGGGTGTATTCAGTTCGGGATTCATGGGTGTCTCCGCATCACATGGATTTCATGGCGCTGTTCGACTCGCCCTGGGCGGACGAGGCTCCGGATTTCGAGGGGGAAGGTCTTGCCGAACCGCCGCCAGCCGGAGCGCCGCCCATGCCCATAGCCGAGCTGGAAAGTCCCTGGGCCGCGATGGGGGGCGTGCCGGCGAGGTTGAATTCTTCCTGGGCGATCTCGATGGCCTTGGCCTGGGCCACCGCCTGGAGGAGTCCACCCCGGTCCGCCACCCAGCCGTTGAGGGTTTCCAGGACGCTCAGGAAGGGCGCTCGTCCGGCTTCGTACTGGGCGAGGGTGGCCTGGAAACTGGCTTCGCTCTGCACCAGGAGGCCTTCCCGGTAGATCCGAAGATTCGCGAGGGTTCCTGTCATCTGGGCGGACCGTTCGCGGATCCGCTGGGTCAGCAGGTTCTTCACGCTGACCGCCTCGGAGCCTTGGGATTTACGACGCCACTCTTGCTCCACGACGGCCCGCTGTTGCTTCTGCTTGGACCAGACTGGAAGGGAGATGGCGAACCCCACCTGCCACATGGGTTCGAGGGCGCCGCGGGGCATCACCCCGGCGTTCACGGCGAAATCGGGCCGGCGATCCAGCTTGGCTAGGTCCAGGCTCTTTTCGGCCTGCTTGATGCCGAGCCGTGCCGACTTCAATTCCGGACTCTGCGATTCAGCGGCAGCCAGGATGCTCTCGGAGGTAGCGCCCTGAACTTGCAGGCTTTCCAAGGTGGCCGTCGTCGCGATCGGGGCTTCTTCCGTCTGCCCCCGGAGTCGGTTCAACGTGGCCAGTAGGACCTGTTCCTCGGCTTGCAGGGACAGGCGGGACTGGTTGAGGCGGTTTCGCTCGAGCTGGGCTCGGAGCAGATCCGCCTGGGAGCCTTGCCCGACTTCGTAGCGCGCCTGCGTGATGGCCTGGGCCTGCTCAAGAAACGTGGCCTGATCCTGGAGCAGCCTGAGCTGGCCGCGAACGAGTAGCAGGCCGTAGTAGGCCCGCTTGACGTCGGCCTGAAGGCTGAGCCTCGTTCGCTCGACCGTGAGACTGGTGAGGTCGGCTCCGATCCCAGCGATGTCCCCCCGGAGGCCCCGCTTGCCTGGCCATGGAAGGGGTTGGGTGAGCATCACCTGGTACCAGGACGTCTCCATTTCCCCGATTTGAAGTTTCTTGAATCCATCGTTCTGGAGCCCGACGGAAAGCGAGGGGTCGGCAAGGGCCTTCGCCTGCGGGATGCGCTCCCGGTCGGCCTCGACCAGGGCCTTGGACTTGGCGAGATCGGGGTTATGCTCGAGCGCGTCGTGAAGAATGGAAATGAGGACCGGGTCCTCGGCACCCGCCGGTTCAGGTCGGGACGAGGCGGGTGGATCCTGGGCCTGGGCGATGCCGACCATCGGCATGAGGCCCAAGGCCAGGCACAAGGATGTGCGCATGGCTTGCTCCGAAAATGAGAGGCGTGGCTGATCTGCTTAGGAAATCCGCAGACCGCCTCTCAATTCCGGAAGACCGAAAGCCATGCCTGGCGCTGGGGGCTTCGCCAGGCCGGAGGAATGTTGTCCCAGGATCCGAATGCGATCGGGAGCAGGGCCACCACGACGCCGCCACCTTGCTGCGTGACCCGAAGCGGCCATGGACGTGGTTCGGACTTGGGCTCCGGGTCCTTCGCCGATTCTTCAACCTCCTTGGAGGCCGTGAGGAGGCTCGAGCTGGTAGCGAGAGTGGTGGAACACCCCCTGGATGGCTCGGAGCACGGCTTGGAGGGCTGGGGTGGTACGGCGGGTTGCTCGGGGCCTTTGCACCCGCAAAGCTCATCAGAAGGTGCGCCACAGCCGCAGACACAGGCTTGGAGCGCAGGAACGACCGACGTCCGCACCACCTCCACCGACCCAACGAAGGTCAGCAGGAACAGGGCGAAAAAACGGACGACCGAGCGCACTCCGATTCCTTTCGACGGAACCAACCCCTGCAGGCTAGGTGGGGCTTCTTAGAATTCGATTAGAAAGCGGGTGATTGCTTCCCGGATTTCCGGCCCTGCGGCCAGGTTGTGATCTCTGCAACAGGACCTGAGGGCTACCGACTTCTCTACCGGCAGCACTGGCCTTGGGCGAAATACCACGCCAGGGTGATCACGGAGGCCACGGCCAGCAGGGCGTGGACGGCGATCCAGACGTGCAGACGGGCTGCCATCCGATGAAGGTGGTCCTGGAGCTGGGCCGTCCTCCGAAGATCGGATCGTAGCCTGGGCAGACCGGCAAGGTGCCGGTATCTCGCCTGAAGATCTTCCTTGGGTTGATCTGACATCGGGGCGTCCGCAGCTCCGGATTCGTCCAATGGAATGGATGGATGGGAAGGGGTCCGTGTTCCTGCCGGGCTGCTGCCATCTGGCGGTGGTGGGCTGATTCGGAAACTCCTAAGCTAGGCTTTCATTGGCCGAGAGTGACCACCATGCCTGAGCCTGAGAGAGCAACCTCCACTCCGCGTACCCGCGGATACCTGTTGGGCCTGTCTCTCGGTACGAGCGTTGGATTGATGTTCGGATCGGTCTTCAAAAACCCACTGCTAGGGCTTGGTCTGGGTCTTTGTTTCGCTGCAGGCCTCGGAGGCCTCTTCGCAGCGGACCTTGAGAGGAAAGAGAAAAAATGATTCGGTGCCTTGACCAGCCTGAAATGCTCACTCACGGATCAAGCTCGTTCAACATGGACGGATCGCTAAGTGCAATCGAGAGTCCCATCACGATTCAGTGGGCGTCATGAACTGGCGTAAGGTGTGGAACTGGCACCTGTGGTTGGGTGTGACGACCCTGACCCCCCTGCTTTTTTGGATGGGCACGGCCCTGGTCTTCACGCTCTGGCCCATTGAGACGGTTCGGGGCAAGAGCCTGAGCAGTGGCCAGGCTCTGCCGCCCGTTCCGCTCCAAGGCTGGATGGCCCCGCCGCCAGAGGCCCTTGAAGGCGCGTTGGGGGTGGTACTCAAGAACGTCGAGGGGCACCCCGTCGCGCTGGTGGACCGGGGAGCTGAGACCGAGGTTTGGGAACTCG
>JBGASS010000232.1:0-4653 GCA_044229555.1 Holophagaceae bacterium | reverse complement strand
CTGGGCTGAGGAAGCAATACCCACAGGTCTATCAGCACCTGCTTCAGACCGTGAAGCCTGAACGGGAGCAGAACAATGATGTGACCACGAAGAAGAATTGGTGGATATTCGGACGAAATCGCGAGGAACTCCGTCCAGCACTCTCAGGCCTTCCCCGCTACATAGCCACCGTGGAAACCACCAAACACCGCGTCTTCCAGTTCCTGGAAGGCAGCACGGTGCCCGACAACATGATCGTGGTCATCGCGAGCGACCGGGCCTTTCACCTGGGTGTGCTCAGCAGCCGTTTCCATGCGGCCTGGGCTTTGGCGGCAGGCGCCTTGCTGGGTGTGGGCAACACGCCCCGCTATTCCAAATCGCGTTGCTTCGATCCCTTTCCCTTCCCCGAAGCCACAAAGGCCCAATCCAAGGTCATCGGCGACCTCGCCGAGGAGATCGATGCCCACCGCAAGCGGGCCCAGGCAGCGGGCGTCGGCCTGACGGCCCAGTACAACCTGCTGGAACGCTTGCGGGCCAACCAGGCTTTGATAGAGAAAGAAAAGGTGGTGGATTCCGACGCACTCGTGAGCCTGCTCCTCGAGCTGCACACGCGCCTGGACACCGCGGTCGCCGCCGCGTACGGGTGGCCGGCGGACCTGCCGGAGGAAGAGGTCCTCGCACGGCTGGTGGCGTTGAATCGGGAGCGCGCGGCCGAGGAAAAGGAAGGCAAAGTCCGCTGGTTGAGGCCGGAGTACCAGGCCGGGTAATAGCCGAGGCCAAAGGCAGCGCCTGGGGCTTGTAGGATTGAGCTATGCCCGAGCACCGCCTCTACCTCATCGACACCTTCGCCCTGATATTCAGGGCCTACTTCGCCAACATGCGGCTGAAGAACGGCGCCACCATGACCATGGCGCGCATGCTGCTGCAGCTGGTGAACCAGCACAAGCCCACCCACCTGGCCGCGGTCTTCGACACGCCGGGCCCCACCTTCCGCCACGAGCTCTATCCCGAGTACAAGGCCAACCGGGACGAGATGCCCGAGGACCTGCGGCCTCAGATCCCGCTCATCCGCGGGCTCATCGAGGCGCTCAACATCCCCATCGTGGAGCTGCCGGGCTTCGAGGCCGACGACGTCATGGGCACCCTGGCGAAGGAGGCCGGCCGGGCGGGCCTCCCTTCCGTGATCATCAGCCCCGACAAGGATCTCCTCCAGCTCGTGGACGACGAGGCGAAAATCCAGGTCCTCAACAACCGGGACGGGGAGGTGTGGATCGACCGGGCCGGCGTGAAGGAGCGCTTCGGCGTCTTCCCCGAGCAGGTGGTGGGCGTGCTCACCCTCATGGGCGACGCCTCCGACAACGTGAAGGGCGTGCCGGGCATCGGGGAGAAGGGCGCCCGGGTCCTGCTGGAGCAGTACGGCAGCCTGGAAGAGGTGCTGGCCCACAAGGACGAGCTGAAGCCCAAGCAGCGGGAGGGCATCGAGGCCGCATCCGGATGGCTGGACCTCTCGAAGCGCCTGGTCACGGTGGTCACGGATCTGGACCTCCCGGTCACCGTCCACGACCTCGTCTACAAGGGCGTGGATCCCGCCCAGGCCCGGGAGGCCTTCAAGCGCCTGGGCTTCCAGGGCCTCACCAAGGAGTTCACGGAGGTGGGCGGGGGCGAGGGCGGCACGGCGCGCACCTACCGCCATGCGGCGACCTTGAAGGATCTGGAACAGGCCATTGCAGAGATCCGCACGGCGGGCCGCTGCGGCCTGGACACGGAAACCACCAGCATCGATCCCACCCGGGGCCACCTCGTGGGCCTGAGCCTGGCCTGGAAGCCCAACGAAGGCCTCTACGTGCCCCTGGCCCACCTCAAGCCGGCGACCAAGGACACGGAGGGCTCCCTGCCGGGCCTGCTGCCGGATTCGGGGATCAGCGAATCGGAACTCGACCTGCGAGGCGACGCCGCGGACTACTTCCACGGCCTCCAGGAACACCTGGATCCCCGGAATCTGGACTTCGCCAAGGTGCGCGAGCTCCTGCGTCCGGTGCTGGAAGATCCAAAGATCGAAAAGGTCGGCCAGAACCTCAAGTACGACCTGCAGGTCCTCTCGCGGCACGGCCTGCCCGTGAAGGGCCTGGCCGGCGACAGCATGGTGCAGAGCTACCTCCTCGATTCCCGCCTGCGCCACAACCTGGACGACCTCAGCTCGCGCCTGCTGGACCTCAAGCCCATTCCCTTCGAGGACGTGGTGGGCAAGGGCAAGGGGCAGCTGCGCTTCGACCAGGCGGACTTCGACAAGGCCGTGCAGTACGCCGCCGAGGACGCGGACCTGGCCCTGCAGCTCGTCAACAAGCTGGACGCCGCCATGACGGATCCCCAGTTGAGGCGCCTCTACGCCGAGGTGGACCTGCCCCTGGTGGAGGTGCTGGCGGACCTCGAGCTGACGGGCATCCGCGTGGATACGACGGTGCTCGCACGCCTCGCCGAAGAGATGAAGGCCGTGCGGGACGCGGCGGTGGTGACGGTGACGGAGCTGGCCGGGGAGGCCTTCAACCTCTCGAGTCCCACGCAGCTGGGCCGCATCCTCTTCGAGAAACTGGGCCTGCCGGTCATCAAGCGCACGGGCAAGACCAAGGCGCCGAGCACCGACGAGGACGTGCTGGTGGAGCTGGCCGAAAGCCACCACGCGGAGATCGCCATCCAGCTCCTGCGCCATCGGCAGATGGTGAAGCTGCTGGGCACCTACGTGGAGGCCCTGCCGGGGATGATCAATCCGGTCACCGGCCGCGTGCACACCCGCCTGCACCAGGCGGTGGTGGCCTCCGGCCGCCTGGCGTCGAGCGACCCCAACCTGCAGAACATCCCCATCCGCACCGAGGAGGGCCGCCAGATCCGCGGCGCCTTCGTGCCGGAGCCCGGCTGGGTGTTCCTGGACGCCGACTACAGCCAGATCGAGCTGCGGGTGGCCGCGGCCCTGGCCCAGGATCCGGTGCTGCTGGGGGCTTTCGAAGCGGGGGAGGACATCCACCGCCGCACCGCGTCGGAAGTCATGGGTGTGCCCCTGGCCGACGTGAAGGCCGAGGACCGGGCCAAGGCCAAGGCGGTGAACTTCGGCCTCCTCTACGGCCAGGGGGCCTTCGCCCTGGCGGCGAACCTGGGCATTACCACGAAGGAGGCGAAGGCCTTCATCGAGCGCTACTTCGAGCGCATGCCGAAGGTCGCCGAGTGGATCGAGAGCACCAAGCAGAAGGCCCTCAAGGAAGGCTTGGTGCGCACGGCCTGGGGCCGCATCCGCCGCATCCCCGAGTTGGAGAGCAGTGACGCCCGCCTCCAGGCCCAGGGCCTGCGGGAGGCGGTGAACACCGTCGTCCAGGGCACCGCCGCCGACCTGATGCGCCGGGCCATGGTGCGCCTGCATCGCAGCCTGGCGGGGACGAAGCTTCGGAGCCGCCTGCTGCTCCAGGTCCACGACGAACTCCTCCTGGAGGCCCCGCCGGAGGAGGCGGCGGAGGTCTCCGGACTGCTGCGGGAGGCCATGGAGGGCGCGGATGATCTCGGGCCGCTGGGCGTGAGGCTGGCGGCGGAGGTGCGCGAGGGGCGCAGCTGGCTGGAGTGCAAGTAGCGCCTTTCCGAAGGCCAACCCCTTGCCTTCCCTTCCACCCGTCCCGAATTCCTGGACCATCCGCCAGCCCGATTTGGAATACTGTCTCCATGAAGATTCTGCTCATCGGCTCCGGCGGGCGCGAGCACGCCCTCGCCCTCAGGTTGAAGGCCTCGCCCACCCCCGTGGAGCTTTTCGTGGCCCCGGGGAGCGATGGCATGAAGGCCCAGGGCACCTGCCTCGACCTGCAGTCCGAGGACGTGGCGGGCCTCCAGGCCTGGTGCGCCGAACACCGTCCCGACCTGGTGGTCATCGGTCCGGAAGGCCCCCTGGTGGCGGGGCTGGCGGACGCGGTGCGGAGCCTCGGCCTTCCGGTCTTCGGCCACGACGCCGCCACGGCGCGGCTGGAGGGCTCCAAGATCTTCGCCAAGGACTTCATGCAGCGCCACCGCATCCCCTGCGCCGCCAGCGTGGCGGTCCGCGACCTCGCGGCCGGGGAACAGGAGATCAAGGCCTGGTCCCACGGCTACCCCATCGTGCTGAAGGCCGATGGCCTGGCGGCGGGGAAGGGGGTGGTGCTCGCGGCGACCGAGGCCGAAGCCCTCGCGACCCTCCGCAGGTTCCTGGCCGGTGAGTTCGGCGAGGCCTCGAAGACCGTCCTGCTGGAAGCGCCGCTCTTTGGCATGGAGCTCAGCTTCCACGTGCTGGTGGACGTGGAGCCGGATCCGGACCGCGGCCACGCCCGCTTCCTCACCCTGCCCCCCTGCCAGGACCACAAGCGCATCTACGACAACGACCAGGGCCCGAACACCGGCGGCATGGGCGCCTTCGGGCCCATCCCCTTCCTGAAGGCCGCGGACGTGCAGCGCATGGTGGACGAGCTGGTAGTGCCCACGGTCCAGGGCCTCCAGGCCGACGGCCTCCGGGCCCGGGGCGTGCTCTTCCTCGGCGTCATGTGGGATCCGGAGGGACCGAAGCTCCTGGAGTACAACTGCCGCTTCGGCGATCCGGAGACCCAGGTGCTCATGCACCTCCTGGACGAGGACCTGCCGGACCTGCTGCTGGAAGTCGCCGAAGGCCGG
>JBGASS010000231.1:0-4658 GCA_044229555.1 Holophagaceae bacterium | reverse complement strand
CCCGAAGGCCCTGCGCTCCAAGAAACCCTGAACCATTGGGACCATTCGCCGGGGGTGTCGGCTGCCGCGGGTCAGGACGGGCTTCGCATCCGGTGGCGGCTCCGCCATCCTGGGAAGGCCCATGCTCCGCACCTTCCTCCGCCTCGCCCTCACCCTGCTCCTCGGGACCGGATTCCTCCCGGCCCAGGCCCCGCCTCGCCTCCTCCGCATCGCCGCCGCGTCGGACCTGAAGTGGGCGCTCGAAGAGGCGAAGGCGGCCTTCGAGAAGGACACGCCCGGCGTCACCTGCGCCCTGACCTTCGGGTCCTCGGGCAACTTCTACAACCAGCTCACCCAGAAGGCCCCCTTCGACCTCTTCCTCTCCGCCGACATCGCCTACCCCGCGCGTTTGGTGGAGCAGGGCTTCGGGTTGAAGGGCTCCCTCTTCCCCTACGCCCTCGGCACTTTGGTGCTGTGGGTGCCCAAGGCTTCGCCGATTCCCGTGGAGGCGCTCGGCATGAAGGCGGTGCTGCATCCCGCGGCGCGGAAAGTGGCCCTCGCGAACCCCAGGCACGCGCCCTATGGGCGGGCGGCGGAGGCGGCGCTCAAGTCCGCCGGCCTGCTGGAAGGCATCCAGGGCAGGCTCGTGCTCGGCGAGAACATCGCCCAGACCGCCCAGTTCATCCAGACGGGCAACGCGGACCTCGGCTTCATCGCTCTGTCCATCGCGACATCGCCCGCGATGAAGGGCCAGGGCCGCTTCTGGACGGTGCCCGCAGGCCTGCACCCGCCCCTTGAGCAGGGCGGCGTGATCCTTTCGTGGGCCCAGGACATGGAGGCCGCGCAGGCCTTCCGGGCCTTCCTGACCGGGCCGAAGGGCGCCGGGATCCTCAGCAGGTACGGCTTCGGCCGTCCGATCGGGCAGTAGCGTGGACGGGCAGGCCATCCTCCTGAGCCTCCGCCTGGCGGGGCTGACCACCGCCATCCTCTTCCTCATCGGCCTGCCCGTCGCCCACTGGCTGGCCTTCTCCACCTGGCGGGGCAAGCCCCTCGTCGAGGCGCTGGTGGCCCTCCCGATCGTGCTGCCGCCCACGGTGCTGGGATTCTACGTGCTGATGGCCCTGGGGCCCCACAGCCCGCTGGGCCGCGTCCTCGACCAGGCCTGGGGCCTGCGGCTGCCCTTCACCTTCACGGGCCTCCTGCTGGCCTCCGTGGCCTACAGCCTGCCCTTCACCGTGCAGCCCTTCGCCGCCGCCTTCGCCGCCGTGCCGCCGCGCCTGGTGGAGGCCTCCGCCACCCTGGGGGCGGGACGCTTCAAGACCTTCCTCCGCGTCATCCTGCCCCTGGCCTGGCCCGGCGTGCTCACGGGCATGGTGCTCAGCTTCGCCCACACCCTGGGCGAGTTCGGCGTGGTGCTCATGGTGGGCGGCAACATCCCCGGCGCCACGCGCACGGTCTCCATCTCCATCTACGACCACGTCCAGGCCCTGGACTACGCCGCCGCCGGCCGGACCTCCCTGGCGCTGCTCGGCTTCTCCTTCCTCACCCTCGTGCTCACTTACGGGCTGCGCCGCCGCCAGGGAACGCCGTGGACCCCGTTCTGAAGGCGGCCTTCGAGCACCGCTTCCCGGGAGGCGCCGCCCTGCGCGCGGAGCTGGACCTGCCCCTGCGCGGCGGGTCCGTGTCCGTGCTCTTCGGGCCCTCGGGGTCGGGCAAGACCACGGTGCTGCGCATCCTCGCCGGCCTGGAACGGCCCCAGGCGGGCCGCATCACCTTCGACGGGGAGGTCTGGTTCGACGGGGCGGCCGGGCGCCACGTGCCGCCCTGGAAGCGCTCCGTCGGCCTGCTCTTCCAGGACTACGCGCTCTTCCCGCACCTGAGCGTGGCGAAGAACCTGGCCTACGGCCTGGACGGCCTGGCTCCGGCCGAGCGCCGGCAGCGCGTCGGCGCCATGCTGGACCTATTGGGGCTGGCGGGCCTGGAGGCGCGCCTGCCGGGCCAGCTGTCCGGCGGGCAGCAGCAGCGGGTGGCTCTGGGCCGCGCCCTCGTGCGCCGCCCGCGGCTCCTGCTTCTGGACGAGCCCCTGTCGGCCCTGGACCGGCCCACCCAGGACACCCTGCGCCGGGAGCTGGGGGGCTGGCTCCGGCAGCTGGGCACGCCCGCCCTCCTGGTGACCCACGACCGCACCGAGGCCCTCACCCTCGGCGACCGGCTGCTCCTCATGCACGAGGGGCGGGTGCGCCAGGACGGCACCCCCACGGAAGTCTTCGCGCGCCCCTCGGAGCCCGAGCTGGCGGGCCTTTTGGGCATCGGCACCGTGGCGAGGGTGGCCATCCTCGGCCGCGAGCACGGCCTGGTGCGCGTGGCCGCGGGCACGTCGGAGCTCTGGGCCCCCGACCCCGGCGGCCTCGAGACCTCGGCCTACGCCTGCATCCGCGGGGAGGGCGTGAACGTCGAGCGGGAATCGACGTCCCTGCAGAGCGCACGGAACCGCCTGCCCGCCCGGGTGCTGTCCCTCGAAGCCCAGGGCGCCCTGGTGCGCCTGCATCTCGACGCCGGCTTCCCCCTGGAGGCCCTGGTCACCGCCTGGGCCTGCGAGGACCTGGGGATCGCGCCGGGCATGGCGCTCACCGCCATCGTGAAGGCCACGGCCATCCATCTCATTCCGGCGGGGTAGGGCCGGAGCGGCGCAGCCGCCCGGGACCGTCGTCGATCGGGCCCGCGGGGCCTTAGCGGAGGTCCCGGTAACGCTGCTTGATCTGGCCGGTCACGTGGCCGCAGATCAAGTCGCAGATGTTCGAGACGAGGGGCAGGACGGGACTGTAGAGCACGCTGGCCCCCCGCGGTTCACGGGTCACCAGGCCTGCGCGGACGAGGCAGGCGAGGTGCTTGCTGATGTTGGCCTGGGAGAGTCCGGTCTCCTCCAGCATCTCGCTCTGGCTCTGGGCCTCGCCGGCGTCCAGGAGGGCCCGGAGGATCCGGAGCCTCGATTTGTCGCCCATGGCGCAGAAGATCTCCGTGACCTCGCCGATCATGGCTTCGTTCAGGGCGGGCTTCCTCTTTGCCTTCATGACCAGACGGTAGTTTTCGCCGGGAGTTCCGTCAAGCCCGGCCCGTCACGCCCCCTTGGCGGGCCCTGGTATCGCTCAAATATTCTTTAATGGTTATATCTCATTTGACGAATATCACTGATTGATTTCATGATCCGGCGCATGGTGTGGCAGTCGGTCCGGTGGGGACTCCATCCAGGGGCCGCATTCCATGAAAGGATGCCTTCATGCGCAGCCCCGTCCGGTTCCTCTTCCCGGCCTTCGCGGCGGCCTTCGCGCTGCTCGCCGCGACGCCGCTCCTCACGGCCCAGGCGCCCGCGAAGGGCAGCGACACCAAGGGGAAGTTCTACTTCAAGAAGAACTGCAAGACTTGCCACGTGAAGGGCGGCGAGGCCCTGGAGCTGACGCCGCTCTCGAAGACCCAGGCCCAGTGGAGGAAGTTCTTCGAGGCGGGCAGGCACGGGAAGCCCGCCCTTCCCATCGCGCCGAAGCTGGGTTCCCCTGAGCAACTCCTGGACATCAGGACCTTCCTGATCAACCACGCCTCGGATTCCCCCCAGCCCGAGACCTGCGGCGGCTGAGCCGCCCTTCAATCCCCACGGGCCTCTGAGCACGGAGGCCTCGCGACGAATTCAGATGCCCTCCGGGCGGGCTTCGCCCTGCCGCCATTCATCGATCGACCTCTTTCCAAGGAGCCCACATGCGACCTACCCGATTCTCCTTCCTGCTGCTGGGCGGTCTCCTGCCCCTCGGCCTGGGGGCCCAGACGCCGGAACAGGCAGACATCAAGAAGCAGATCCAGGACCTGAAGAAGCAGGTGGAGGTGCTGGAAGAAAAGGCCAAGGAGCAGGAGAAGACCCTGACCAAGGTCGATACCAAGGTGGCCCAGTCGAACATCGCCTGGGGCGGCGACCTGCGCACGCGCTTCGACAGCCAGGCGTGGAGCTTCAAGCCCTTCCAGCAGTTTATGGGCTTCGCACCCCAGGCCATGCCCGGACCGGGGGGCAGCACCTTCTACGTGCCCTCCCCGGTGGCCATGCCGGTGCCCGGCCAGGACTGGACCAACTCGGTGCAGTGGTCCACGCGCCTGCGCCTGCGCATGGGCATGACCATCGGCGAGCACGCCAAGATCTTCGGCCGGCTCACGATGTACAAGGTCCACGGCGGCGCCGACGTGCCCACCTTCAACGGCTCGCCCAACACGGTGGCCAACTCCTTCAACAGCGGCAAGGTGCCCACCAACGACGTGCTCCACGTGGAGCGCGCCAGCTTCGTCTATGACTGGCCTTCCGTCGGTGTCCTCTCCATCGGCCGCCAGAACACCTCCGACGGACCGCCCTTCGAGGTCCGCGAGGGCGGCGAGCGCCAGGCGACGCCCCAGGCCCTGGCGGTGAACGCCATGGTGGACGGCATCGGCTGGAAGTTCCACCTGGACGGGCTGGGCTTCCCGGAGCACACCCTGCTGGGCTTCTGCTACGGCGTGGGCTACGAGAGCGGTCTGGGTGGCGGCGGTTCCGTCCGCAGCAGCGCCGCGGTGGTGGGTTTCAACTTCTTCCCCCGCGCCAACGATGGCACGACCCTCACGCCGGCCCAGTACCCCCAGCCGGCCCTCCAGGTAAACACCATCGG
>JBGASS010000230.1:0-4670 GCA_044229555.1 Holophagaceae bacterium | reverse complement strand
TGGCGTCGGCCTTGAACTCCACGAAGAAGCCCGTGAGGCCCTTGATGGCGAAGCGCGTGCCGCGCACCGGCGCCACCTCGTAGGTGGGCTGGCCCTTGATGTCCGCCACGAGGACGCTGCCCCGCAGGGAGAAGACCGCGTCCACGTCCGAACGCAAGCTGTAGGTCCCGGTGAAGCGCTGGAGGTAGGTCGCGTCCTGCAGCCGCGCGTCCGCCTTCTTCACGAACACGATGGACTTCACAGCGGGTTCGAGGGCGATCTGCACCGAGTCGATCTCGCCGTCCAGGCCCATGCCGAACTGGAGCTTCTCATCCTCGAGGACCGGGTCCTCGGCCTTCAGGCCGTTGAAGACGTCGTAGTGCCAGTGCTCGAAGGGCGTCGTGATGCCGTTGAAGGTCATGGAAAGCTTCCCGTCCTTGAGCACCACCTTCATGGCGCCATAGCCCGGATGCTCGTAGTCGCCGGCGTAGTCCGCGATGGGATGGCTCGGGGTGGTGCCGGTCTTTCGGGCAGCCTTCTTCTTGGCTTCGGCCTCCTTCTCCTGGGCCTTGCCCTCCGCCCGGCGCTTCAGGGCCTCGCCGCTCCAGTCCCGGAGTTCCAGGCCCAGCAGGCGGTCCAGGGCGTGGCGGGGGATGAGCTCGCGGGTGGGCGTGCCGTCCATGTTGGCGAGCACCACGATGCCCAGGTCCGAGCCCGGCACCATCATCACCATGGCGGAGAAGCCATCGATGTTGCCGCCGTGGTGGACCCGGAGGTGGCCGCGGTAGACGTCGGTGAACCAGCCCGGGGCGTAGCCGCCGGGCACCAGCTCGGGCTTGGTCTGGGGCGTGCCCATGAGCATCTTCGGCGTGTGGAGGAAGTCGACGCTGGCGGGGCTGAGCACTTGCTTCCCGTTGAAGCGCCCCTTGTCCAGGTGCAGCTTCAGCCAGGCGGCCATCTCATTCACGGAGGCGTTGATGGAGCCCGCGGGACCCACGTTCGTGATGCTGCGGTGGGGGATCCGCTTCACCGTGCCGTCCTTCTCCTCCCGGTAGGGCTCGGAGAAGTCCGCGTCCTTCCGGGTCTCGTCCACGGAGAAGTTCGCGCGCTTCATGCCCAGGGGCTGGAAGATCCGCGCGCGGACGTTCTCCTCCCAGCTCTTCCCGGTGACCTCCTCCGCGAGGTAGCCGGCGGTGAGGAACATGGCGTTGTTGTACTGGAAGTCCGTGCGGAAGTCCTTGTTGGGCTCCAGGAACTGGAGGCGCCGCACCATGTCCTTGCGGGTGAGGGTGGCGTTGTACCAGAGGGCGTCGTGACGGGGCATGCCGCTGCGGTGGGTGACGAGGTCCAGGGGCGTCATGCGCTCCGTGGCCACGGGGTCCTGGAGCCTGAACCAGGGGATCCAGGTGCGGATGGGCTTCTCCCAGTCCAGCTTCCCCTCGTCCACCAGGGCCGCCATGACGGCGGTGGTGAAGGCCTTGGTGCTGCTGCCGATGGGCAGCAGGGTGTCGGCGGTCATGGGCAGCTTCTTCTCCGCGTCCCGCCAGCCATAGCCCTTGGCCAGGACCACGTCGCCGCCCTTCACGATGGCCACGGCGAGGCCCTGCACCTTCCAGTCCGCGCGGATCTTCTCCACCACCGCGTCGAAGTCCTTGAGGGCGGCGCGGGCCTTATCCGCGCCCTTGAGCTCCCGGGCGAGGCTGAAGGGCAGCGCCTGGCCGCCCTGACTGAAGGTGCCCGCGAGGGTCGCACCGTCGGCGGAGATTTCGCCCTTGAAGGCCGGATCTCCGGGGATGCCCGGCAGGACGAAGGAGACGGCGCGGCCCTCCACCTTCACGTCCTTCAGGGCGAGGTCCTTCGCGCCCTGCTGGGGGATGGAGATGCGCCCCTTCCAGCCCTCCTTCGTGGCTTCGAGGTCGACCATCACCTTCAGCTCCGCGCCGGGCAGCTGGATGGCGCCCTCCCAGTGGCCGGCGGCCGGGAGTGGGGCCGGCGCCTGGGCGAAGGCCGCGGCGCAGGCGATGAGGGCGGGCAGAGGGCGAAGGATGGACCGGGTCATCGGGTCTCCAGAAGAAAGTGGGAATCGGGTTCAGGCCTGGGGAACGAGCATGAGCTTGGCGAGGGAGCCGAGGAGCTTCCCGGCGCCGCGGGCGAGGTGGAGGACGACGACGAAGCCCAGGAGGCCGAGGAGCAGCATCAGGATCAGGCCCGGTGTGCCCACGGCGAATTCATGCCCCTCCCAGCTGTTCACCACGGGGATTCCGAAGATCCAGTGGCCGAAGGGCGCGGCGATGAAGCCGCCCGTGAGGCTGAGCAATACGGTGAACACGGTGAAGGTGATCAGGCCGATGGGCAGCTTGAGGGCCAGGTAGAGCAGGGACAGCCACGTCGTGCGGTCCTTCAGCAGCGCCTTGGCCTTGGCGAAGAGGCCGTCGCCCTGGGGCATGAGCCTTGCCCGGCGGGGCATGCGCACATCCAGCATGGCCTCCACCAGGCGGCCTTCCGCCAGGGCGAGGACGCGGGTGGTGGTCATGAGGAAGAGGAAGAAGGGCACGCCGATGATGAGCACCGCCAGGCCGACGCTCAGGCTCAGACCCGTGCTCACCCACGTGAAGGCGAAGATGCCCGTCACGATGGACGTGAGCATGTAGAAGAGGCTGGTGTAGGCCTTGAGGTTCCAGAGGATGCCGAAGAAAGGCACCGAGGCCTGGGGCGCCGGCGGGGCCTTCAGGGCCTTCTGCACCGTCGCCTCGGTGGTCCGCCAGGCTTCGGAGACCTCCGCCGGCGTGCCGAAGGAGGCGAGCACCCTTTCCAGGGCAGCCCCTTCATCCTCCTGGGGATCCGCCTCCTTCGCGGCCTCCAGGGCCATGCGCAGGTGGGCCTCCGTATCCGCCAGGGCATCCTGGGCCAGGGCGGGGTCGGCGCCGGTCAGGGCCTCCCGGAGTTCCTCCAGGTAGCGCTTCAGCATCTCGGCGTTTGCGCGCTCAGTCTTCATGGGGCACTCCTTTCAGCACGGCGTCGAGGCCATCGCGGGTGGTGTTCCAGATGCGGGTCCAGGCCTGGAGGGCCTGCTGCCCGTCGTCCGTAAGGGCGTAGTACTTCCGGGGCGGACCTGTCACCGAGGGCTCCACGCGGCTGTCCAGCAGCGCCATGGCTTCCAGGGAGCGCAGGACCGGATAGAGGGTGCCCAGCTTCACGGTGGGAGCCTGGGCTTCGAGCTGCTTGGCGATCTGGTAGCCGTAGAGGGGCTCCCCCGCCTCGGCCAGGATGGCCAGGAGCATGAGGGCGTGGGTGCCCGCTGTCAGCTCCTTTTGAAACTTGCGATCGACCGGCGAAATGGGTTCCATGGGGACCTCGTGATGTCATGAGCTACGAAGCGCTGCTCAGTACAGATTAGTGCGAAGTTAATAATAGTTGCTCCCCGCGGCCTCCAGGCCCCGGGTCCAAGGCCGCCGCGGGGAATCATGACGGGACGCACAGGGGCCCCTTGGCTAGAATGGAAGGTCCTGCCGAGACGCCGGTTTCAACGACCGGAACCCGCGCCCGCAGGCCCTTTCCCGGAGATCCCATGAAGATCCTCGTCGCCCTGAAGCAGGTGCCCGATACCGAGACCAAGGTCAAGGTGGCCGCCGATGGGAAGTCCCTCGATCCCGCCGACGTGAAGTGGATCACCAGCACCTACGACGAGTACGCCCTGGAAGAGGCCCTGCGGCTGAAGGAGTCCAAGGGCGCCGAAGTGACCGCCGTGTCCCTGGGCGGCGACAGCGCCAAGGAGGTCCTGCGCAACGCCCTGGCCCTGGGCGCCGACGCCGCCGTCCTGCTCAAGTGCGGCGCCACGGATCCCCTGGCGGTGGCCACGTCCCTCGCCGCCTACGCCCAGGACAAGGGCTTCGACCTCATCTTCGCCGGCAACAAGGGCCTGGGGGGCGACAACGCTTCCGTGGGTCCCATGCTGGCGGAACTGCTGGGAATGGGGCAGGCCAACGTGGTGGTGAAGTTTGAGCTCACTGAGGAAGGCTTCCGGGCCGAGCGGGAGATCGAGGGCGGCACGGAAGTGGTCGAAGGCGCCCTCCCGGCGGTGATCACCGCCCAGAAGGGCCTCAACGAACCCCGCTACGCGAGCCTGAAGGGCATCATGGCGGCCAAGAAGAAGACCATCGAGGAGGTGGAGGCCACGGCTCCGGAGGGCGCCACGGCGGTGGTGGCGATGACGCTGCCCCCGACCCGCCCCGAGGGGCGCAAGCTCGAGGGCGATGCCGCCGCCCAGGCCGCCGCCCTCATGAACGCCCTGAAGGACGAGGCCAAGGTCTTCTGATCCGGCCCTCCGAACCCATTCCCCGAACCCCTCCGCTCAAGGAACTCCGATGATCCTCGTCTTCTGCGAACTCAAGGACGGCAAGCTCCGCAAGCCCTCCACCGAAGCCCTATCCGAAGGTCGCCGCCTGGCGGACGCCAGCGGCAAGGCCCTGGGCGCCCTCTTCGTCGGCGCCGCCAGCGCGGGGTCCGCCGACGCCGCGAAGTACGGCGCCGATTCCATCTGCACCATCGAGGCCCCCCACCTCGCCTCCTACAGCAGCGACGCCTTCGCCGCCGCCCTCGCGGACGCGGTGAAGGCCAAGGGCGCCACCGTGCTCCTGGGGGCCGCCTAGGCCATGGGCAAGGACGCACTGCCCAGGGCCGCGGCCCGCCTG
>JBGASS010000229.1:0-4722 GCA_044229555.1 Holophagaceae bacterium | reverse complement strand
CCGATCATCGGGGTGCGCAGCTCGTGGGTCATGATCGCCAGGAACTCGGACTTCGCCCGGTTGGCCGCCTGCGCCTCCTCGGCGAGGATGCGGTCGGAGAGGTCCACCATGGCCCCGACCATGCGGAGGGGATAGCCCTCCGGGTCGCGCACCACGTAGCCCCGGTCCAGGACCATCGCATAGGAGCCGTCGCCCCGCTGGAACCGGTACTGGTCGGACCAGACCGAGCCCTCGCCGTCCAGCACCTCGTCGAAGCCCGCCTTCACCCGCTCCCGGTCCTCGGGATGGATGTGGTCGAACCACCAGTTGATCCGCGGGGACGGCGCCTCCCGGTCGAATCCGAAGAGGCTCCGGATCGCCGAGCCCCGTTCCATGTGCCCGGTCAGGATGTCCCAGTCCCAGATGGCGTCGTTGGTGGCGCGCTGGGCCAGCCGGAAGACCTCGTTCTGCCGGTAGAGCTCCTCCTGCTGGGCCACGTGCTCGCTCACGTCGCGGGTGGCGGTCTGGAGCTTCACGATCTCCCCGCCGGGACCAAGGATGGGCTGGGTGATGGTCTCCACCCAGAGGTAGGAGCCGTCCTTCTTCCGGATCCGGTACTGGACGGCGGAGCCGGGCCTATCCCTCATGTGCCCGTTCGACCGGATGGCCTCCACGTCCCGCAGGTGGAAGAGGCGGTAGGGGCTGGTCCCGATCAGCTCTTCGGGTTCGTACCCCAGCATGTCGCGGACGGAAGGGGAGACGTGGGCGTAGGTCCCGTCCGGCTCGTGCAGGCAGATCAGGTCCCGCATGCTTTCCGAGATGAGCCGGTAGCGCATCTCGCTCTCCTGGAGCGCCCGCTTGGCCTGTTCCCGGTCGGTGATGTCCAGGCAGGCGCCCATCAGGCGCGGGGAGACCCCGGCCCCGCCAGGCAGGGCCTCGGCGTGGAGAAGCAGGGTCCGGACCTCGCCGTCCGGCCTCAGGATCCTGATCTCCCGCTGGAAGGAGGCGGTATCGCGGATGGCCGCCTGCACCGCCGCCTCCAGCCCCGCCCGGTCCCCGGGATGGATCCGCTGGAGGAGCTCGGCGTGGCTCGGGCAGGGCCCGCCGGGCTCGTTCCCGAAGATCCGGCAGAGCTCGTCGGACCAGATGGCCTCGCCGCTGTGCAGATCCCGGCTGAAACTGCCGAGGTGGGCGAGGCGCTGGGCCTCCTCGAGCCTGGATTCGCTCTGCTGGAGGGCCTGCTGGGCCAGGAAGGTTTCGGTGATGTCCTGGGCGATGAAACAGAACCGGGGATGGCCGCCCGTGTGGGGCAGGGGCGCCACGGTCACGGAGCGCCACCCTTCCTTCTCCGCCTCCCGGCCGCCCATCAGGAACTGGATGGGGACGCCGGCGTTCTCGGCTTCCCGGATGCGGGCCAGCCAGAGGGCGTATTCCTCGGGGTCGACGGCGGAATGCCGCAGGTTGCGGCCCTGCAGGTGCTCCACGCTGCGGCCGAAGAATTTCGCCGCCGCCTGGTTCGCGGACAGGAGGATGATCTCGTCCCGCCCGGTCACCTCGGCGACGCCCATCAGCATGGGGGAGCCGTCGAAGAAGGCGCGGAGGGTCGCCTCCCGCTCCTCCAGGTCCCGGGCCAGGCGGAGGCGCTCGGTGATGTCCTCCTTCACGGCGACGTAGCGGTCGATCCGGCCGTTCTTGTCGCGGATGGGCGCGATGGTCGCGTGTTCCCAGAAGAATTCCCCGTCCTTCTTCCGGTTGTGGAGGTTGCCCTTCCACACCCTGCCCGAGGTGATGGTCTCCCACAGCTGCTTGAAGACCGCCGCCGGCATCATCCCCGACTTCAGGATCCTCGGGTTCTGGCCGAGCACCTCCTCCGCCGAGTACCCCGTGAGCTCCTTGAAGTGGGGGTTGACGTACTGGATGGCGCCGGCGGGATCGGTGATGACGACGGAGACCGGGCTGTTCTCCACCGCCAGGGACACCAGGCGGAGCTGCTCGTCCGCCCGCCGGGTCTCGGTGATGTCCTCGTGGCTGATGACGGTGCGGCCCGGGCCTCCGGAGGCGAGGCGCGAGACCCGGGCGAGGTACCAGCGCGCCTCCGCGCCGGCGCCGCACCCGATCTCCATCTCGAAGCGGTCGCGGCCGCCCGCCAGTACCTCGCGCAGGGCCTCCGCGAAGGCCGAAGCCTCGTCCTGGCCGCAGGCCGCGAGGTAGCTGGAGCCCACGGGGGAACGGCCGGGATCCGTGCCATTCACCCGCGCGAAGGCCCGCCACGCTTCGTTCGTCGACAGGATCAGGCCCTTCTCGTCGAGGACGCAGATGTGCAGGCTGAGGCCGTCCAGGGTCGACTGGGCGGACTGCCTGGAATCCTGGAGCTCGGCCTCGGCCCGCCGGCGGGCCTTCCGGACCGCGGCCTCCTCCAGTTCCCGGCTGACCACCGGGGGAAGCCGGACCAGGCTGCCCCGCACCAGGTAGTCATGGGCACCGGCCCTCATCATGGCCACGGCGCAGTCCTCCCCGGCGGTCCCGGACACGACGATGAAGGGGATGTCGAGGCCGCTGCCCCGGAGGATGGCCAGGGCGCCCGGCGCATCGAGGCGCGCGAGCTGGTAGTCGGAGACCAGGACGTCCCAGGCCTGGCTCGCCAGGGCCTCCCGCAGCGCATCGGCGGTGGCGACCCGCCGGGATTGCACGGTGAAGCCGGCCTGTTCGAGCACGTCGACGACCGCCTTCGCCTCGCGCTCGGAGTCTTCGACCAGGAGGAGGCGAAGCCCCGCGGCGCGATGGACCTGTTCGAGTGGAGGGGGGCTCATGGGTTCGGGGGCGGGCCGATTCTCCCTGTATGGAATCCTCGCGGAGGAGGGGAGTCCCGGCAAGGCCCCAATGGAGCAAAGCCCTGGGGCTGGACGGGGTCCCGCGAGCCAGGCCTTCCGGGGACGAGTCCAGCACCGGCCCTCCGGCCGGCGCTCACTGGATGTTCGCGGTCGCGGCGCCGGAGTTCTGAAGCCGCCGGCTCACCACCCGGTTCCGCCCCGCCCGCTTGGCCTCGTAGAGGGCCGCATCCGCTGCGCGCATGAGGGAGGCCGGGAGGGTGTGGTCCGGGAAGTTGGCGATGCCCGCGCTGAAGCTGAGCTGGATCGCCTCGTCCCCGATGGTGTGGGTGAATTCCGCGAAGCTGCGCCGCAGGCCGTCGATGACCCTCGCCGCGACCTCCGGCTTCGTGTCCGGCAGGATCACCCCGAACTCCTCGCCGCCGTAGCGCCCGATGATGTCGGTCTTCCGGAGGCGGCGCTGCAGGAGCCTGGCCAGGTTCACCAGGACCGAATCCCCCGCCGGGTGGCCGTGGAGGTCGTTCACCCGCTTGAAGTGATCGAGGTCGATCATGGCGAAGGAGAGCCCGGCGCCGGTCCGGGCGGCCCGGCCCATCTCCCGGCGGAGCTGTTCCTTCAGGGATCCGTTGTTCAGGAGCCCCGTCAGCCGGTCCCGTTCCATGAGCCCGCGCAGTTGGCGGCCGCGCAGGACCCTCGCGGTGACGATGGAAATGAGGTGGGCGGGGGAGATCGGCTTGGTGAGGAAATCCTCGGCCCCCTGGTTCAGGGCCGAAAGCTGGTCCTCCCGGTTGCACTCGCAGCTGAGGTACACGATGGGCAGGCCCACGTAGGCGTCCTCCTGTCGGATGACGGCGGCGAGCTCCGCGCCGCTGCACCCGGGCATGTGGAGGTCCATGAGGACCAGGTCCGGCCTCAGGTCGGCGAGGGGGGCCATGGCGTCGAGGGGATCGGGCACCACCACCACCTCCATGCCGACGGATTCCAGGACCCGGGCGCAGAAGGTCGCGGTGAGCGCCTCGTCCTCGACGATCAGGACGCGGAAGGGTTCCTGGAGCTGCCGCTGGGCGAACTGGTCCAGCTTCTCCATGACGGAATGGACATTGAGCGGGAGGCTGAAGAAGGCGGCGCCGTGGGCCCGCACCGCCTGCAGCCGCGCGTCGAGATCCGTCCGTTCCGAATAGTAGGCGATGGGGATGGAGCCTTCCCGGCCGGCCTGGATCCGGGCCACCAGGGTCTCGCCGCTCCCGGGAACGGCGGCGGCGTGTTCGAGCCCGAGGCAGATGAGGTCCGGGGTCCCCCGGCCGATGGATTCCAGCAGGGCGTCGGCGGTCTCATGGCTCTCGATGCGGTAGCCCGAAACCAGGGCCTGCTCGGCGATCGGCTCCAGCACCTCCATGGGGGCGAGGAAGCAGATGCGGGGGGACTCGTGGCGGGTATCTTCGCGCCCCGGAGGGCAGACGCTGACGTGGACCCGCAGGAGCGCATCGCTGATCTCCATGTGCTCCTGGAGGTTCGGCTCCCGGCCCTGCCGCAGATGCCCCTCGACCTTGGCCTTCAGCGCCTCGAGCTCCCGCCGGGCGGGGTCGGGGCCGGCGCCCCCCGCCGGGGCCAGGGCCATGGCCCGCGTGTAGAGGTCCTTCAGGCAGGCGCCCACGGTCCGGCCATGGTCCAGCCAGGCCGAGGTCATGGCCCAGACCGCGTCTTCCAGTTCCGTCCGGGAGGACTCGCCGCCAAGGCGGGGCCGAGACATGGGCTTGATCAGCGAAGCGCTCAGGGAGTTCATGGGGGACCTCCAGGGATGAGTCGATGGTGGCGGGCGCGGGAACCGGGGTACGGGCCTTTGGTTCCTAGGCTGGTGCCGGTACAAGCGGCCCGGACGGACCGGCCAGAATGGCTCTGGCCGCTCCATGAGGGC
>JBGASS010000228.1:0-4628 GCA_044229555.1 Holophagaceae bacterium | reverse complement strand
TCGGACCAGAGGCGCCGCAGGGCGCCGGCCATGTCCGCCGGGTCCAGGCCGTCGAAGAGCAGGCCGCCGTCCCCCACGGCCTCGGGGATGCCGCAGGCGGTGGAAGCCGCCAGGGGCGAGCCCAGGGCCATGGCCTCCAGCACGGGGATGCCGGGACCCCCTTCGAAGAGGGTGGGGATCACCGTCATCCGCGCGGCGCGGTAGAGGGCCTGCACGTCCGGCAGGGGGATCATCCCCAGGAAGTGGAGCTGGCCCGCCAGCCCCAGCTCCGCGGCCTTCGCCTGGATGGCCTTGAAGTGCTCGTTCTGGTGGCCGGTGCAGACCAGGGGCAGGACCAGGCCTTCCCCCTTCAGGACATGGAGCGCGTCGAGGAGGCGCAGGTGGTTCTTGTGGGGCCAGGTCTGGGCGGGGTAGAAGGCGAAGGCCTCCGGGAGCCCATGGCGCATCCGCAGGGCCTCCAGATCGGCGGCGCGCAGTTCCGGTCCTTCCGGCCAGGTGGGACCGAAGGGCGCCACGAAGACCTTCGATTCGGGGATGTCCAGGTGGCACAGCACGTCCCGCTTCGTCCAGGCGTCCACCACGCAGACCGCGGCGGCGGCGCGGGCGGAGGCCAGGTACTGGGTGCGGCGGCGGTGGAGGTCCTTGGGGCTGAAGAACTCGGGGAAGTGCTCGTGCTGCACGTCGTGGAGGTTGATGACGTAGGGCAGGGCCCAGTGCTTGGGCGGCCTTGGATGCAGGATCTGGTAGGGGCAGTGCACCAGGGCGCCGCGGGCGAGGGCGGGAGCGAAGGCGGAGCGGCGGCCCAGGAGCCGGGCGAACCCGTGGCGGACGGCCCGGCCAGGCTCGCCGGGGCCCAGGCGCCGCTCCAGGTCGAAGCCCGCCCCCCGCTGGGCCGCCTTCCCGTAGATCACCCGGGTGAACTCACCCTCCAGGGGGAAGTGGGCGTCCCAGTTCTCGGTGCCCGTGAGCACCCAGGTCCTCGCGGCGCCCGACACCTGCGGAATGTGCCTGGCCATGGTCTGGCACACCGTGGCGATGCCCCCGCTCTCCGCCGGATGGATGGGGAGGAAGTTGAAGACCAGGTGCTCCAGCGGCCGCATTCCCCCATCATACCCAGCGCCCTCCGCCGTCCGGTCCCTTCCCGCCCTGCGGAGAAGGGCGCCGATGCTGTATCTTGGAAGGTTCATGACCTTTTCCCTCCTCATGCCCTCCTACAACCAGGCCCGCTTCATCGCGGAGGCCGTGCAGAGCGTGCTGGCCCAGGAGGACGGGGACTGGGAGCTGCTCATCGTGGACAACAGCACCGACGCCACGCCGGAGGTCATGGCGCGGTTCACGGATCCCCGGATCCGCTTCGAGCACATCCCCGGCCGCATGGACGTGGGCACCTGCCTGAACCGCATGCTGGAGCGGGCCAAGGGCCCCTGCTTCTCCTACATCCACACGGACAACCGGCTGCTGCCCTGCTTCGTGAAGGACCACCGCAAGGCCCTCCAGGACCATCCCATGGCGGTGGCGGTCTGCGACTACTGGGAGATCGACGAGGAGGGGAGGCGCCGGAAGCTGCGCAAGCGGCCCGATCCCTTCCCCCTCCCGCGGCTCTTCTCCACCGACAGCATCGGCGTGCCCTTCGCGGCCACCCTCGAGCTGGCGAAGCGGGTCGGAGGCTTCTCCTCCGACGACCTGGCGGACGACGTGCTCTTCGTCCTGAAGGCCGACGCCTTCGGGTCCCGGGTCCACCTCCACAAGCCCCAGATGGAATACCGCGTGCACCCGACCTCGCGCTTCCTCCAGAGCGGGCAGAACCGGGTGCAGCGGGCCATCCACCGCTCCGTGCTGCAGGCCGCCCTGGACCGCCCGGCGGGCGCGCCGGACCCCTTCGAAGGCGGCCTCGAGAAGGCCCGGCGCCACGTGGCGGTGGCCAGCCGCATGGCCAGGGTGCGCTGCGCGAACCACCTGCAGCACCTGGGCGGCGTGGATCCCCTCTGGATCAGCGGCACGGGCCCCGGCAGCTTCTGGATGGCCTGGGCCTGCGGCGAGCTGCGCCGGGCCGTGGCGGGCTTCGTGGACACCACCGCCATCGGTTCGGAGAACCGCCTCCTCGGCCTGCCCATCCGGGACGAGCCGCCCCACGGCGCCCGGGTCCTCTACCCCCGCTCCAGGGGCCGCACCGGCGTGGTGCAGGCCCTGCGCTGGATCACCAAGGGCCTGCCGCCCCTGGACCACCGCCTGAAGCGCCTTCCCGGCGATGTCATGTCCGGCCTGCTGGTGCCCTTCCACCGCCGCACGCCGCAGGCCCATGAAATCTGGATCCAGGGCGGCGGCCCCCTCGCCGCCTACCTGGCCTACGGCGCCGAATCCGTGGGTGGCCTGAAGGTGCTGGGCTTCATCGCCGAGGAGAGCCCCTGGCCCGCCCTCGGGACGGAGGCCGATCCCGCCGGCCCACGCTGGGAACTCCCCGCCTGACCTGACTTCGAGACCTACCCGAGACGACAACCCCATGCTCTTCGACTCCCCCTCCACCTTCGGCCGCGCCTTCCGCATCCTCTCCTTCGGCGAAAGCCACGGCGCGGCGGTGGGCGTGGTGCTGGACGGCGTCAAGCCCGGCCTGGCCTTCGACCTGGAGGCCATCCAGAAGGAGATGGACCGCCGCCGCCCGGGCCAGTCGGACCTGGTGACGCCCCGCGACGAGGGCGACCGGGTGCAGGTGCTGAGCGGCGTCTTCGAGGGCCGCACCACGGGCCACCCCATCGCCCTGGTGGTCTTCAACGAGAACCAGAAGAGCGGGGACTACCAGGCCATCCAGGAGCTCTTCCGCCCGGGCCACGCGGACCTCACCTTCGACCGCAAGTACGGCCTCCGGGACCCCCGGGGCGGCGGGCGCAGCAGCGGCCGCGAGACCCTCGCCCGCGTGGCGGCGGGCGCCTGGGCCAAGCAGCAGCTGGCGGGAATGGGCATCGCCATCCGCGGCTTCAACCGGGAGATCGGGGGCATCCCGGGGCGCGCCGTGGATTGGGCTTTCGTGGAACGGAATCCCCTGCGCGTCGCCGATCCGGAAACCTTCGAGGCCCAGAAGAAGGCCGTGGAGGACGCCCGCGCCGAGGGCGACAGCGTCGGCGGCGTGGCGGAAGTGTGGATCGAGGGCCTGCCCATCGGCCTCGGCGACCCCACCTTCGCCAAGCTGGACGCGCTGCTGGCCTACGCCGCCATGTCCATCGGCGCCGTGAAGGGCGTGGAGATCGGCTCGGGCTTCGAATCGAGCCGCAAGCGGGGCAGCGAGAACAACGATCCCCTCACGCCGGAGGGCCCCGAGAAGAACGATGCCGGCGGCACGCTGGGCGGCATCAGCACCGGGGCCCCCGTGGTGCTGCGGGCGGCGGTGAAGCCCACCAGCTCCATCGCCCACGCCCAGAAGACCATCACGAAGGCCGGGGAAGCCGCCGAGATCAGCACGAAGGGCCGCCACGACCCCTGCATCGCCCCCCGCATCGTGCCCGTGCTGGAGGCCATGGCGGCCCTCGTGGTCTACGACGCCCTGCTCACCCAGCGGGACCTTCGGGAAGGCAGCGTGCCTGAAGCTGTGGAATGGGATTGGGAAAACATCACAAGCCAACTGGCGAAGATCACAGGTTCCCCGGAAGCCTAGGTGGGCCGGGCCTCGGCGGGCTAGACTGGGGCTGCACCGGACCGAGCAGGGTCCCCGCGCCGGAACACGAATGGAACCCGTCCTTCTGAGCTACAACACAGCCGCCCACGGCCTCGACGAGGTGGGCCGGCACGTGGTGGCCGACCACCTGCCGGCGCGGCTCGCCGCCTGGAAGCAGGCCACCGGCGCCCGGGAGCTGGTCTACGTGGCCACCTGCCAGCGGGTCATGTGGCTGGTGTGGGGCGGCCAGCCCGAGGAGCTCGGGGAAGGCGAAGCCCAGCGCCTGGAAGGCGACGCCCTCTGGCGCCACCTCCTCGACGTGGCCGCGGGCCTGGAGAGCGCCAACCTGGGGGACCGGGAGATCCCTGTGCAGATGCGGGACGCCCTGGAGGCCGCCCGGGAGACCGGTGTGGCCGACGGCGAGGCCCTGGCGGTCTTCGAGGACGTGATCCGCGAGGCCCAGCGGCTGCGCCAGAAGGTCGGCCTCGCCGACGGCACCGTCAGCGTCGCCACCGCGGCCCTGCGCCACCTCGCCGAGGCCCTGGAGCCCGGCAGCACCGTGGCGGTGGTGGGCGTGGGCCCCATGAGCGCCTACCTCGCCGAGCGGCTGCCGGAGCGGGGATTTCCCGTCACCGTGGTGAACCGGACGATGGCCAAGGCAGACCAGCTCGCGTCGCCCCTGGGGCTGGCGACGATGCCCCTGGAGGCGCTGCAGAAGGACCCCGACGGCTTCGGTGCCATCGTCACCGCCACCAGCGCCCCGGAGGCCATCTTCACCTACGAGGCCTGGAAGAACCTGCCCAAGCGCGCCCACCTGCGCCTCCTGGACCTGGCCCTGCCCCCGGACAGCGAGCCGGCCCTGGAGCGCATCCCCTGGGTGCAGCGGGTGGACCTGCCGGTCTTCCTGGAAGCCACCGCCACCACCAAGGCCCAGCGCGCGGAGGCCGCGGTCCGCGCCGAGCCCCACCTCCTCGCCGCCGTC
>JBGASS010000227.1:0-4746 GCA_044229555.1 Holophagaceae bacterium | reverse complement strand
CGAGGCCGAACGCCGCGGCCAGGCGGACCTCGTGAACCAGGAGGTCCGCAAGGCCCTGGTGCTGGATCCCAACAACGCCGTGGCCCAGGAGTGGCTGGCCCGCCTGGAAAGCGACATCGCGAACCAGCGGGCCTCCTCGGACGCCGACGAGGACATCGAGAGCCAGAAGCGGGCGGCGGACTCCACCCACGCCCTCCAACTGAATCCGCGCTCCATCGAGGGCATCGACCTCAACTTCATGCGGAAGACCAGCCTGAAGGAGATCTTCTCGGTCCTGAGCAAGGCCGCGGGTGTGAACATCATTCCCCACAGCTCCTTCAACGACATGCAGGTCTCCATCGACCTCCGCGGGCTGACCTTCCAGCGGGCCCTCGACACGCTGATGCTGCAGAACGACCTGTTCTACAAGGTGCTGGACGCCAACACCCTGATGATCTTCAAGAGCTCCCCCCAGAACCGCGAGCTCTACGAGAACCAGCTCATCAAGACCTACTACCTCTCCAACGCCGACGTGGACGGCGTGCGCCAGGTGCTGACCACCCTGATCCCCCAGCTCAAGGTCTTCCCCGACAAGCGCATGAACGCCATCACGGTGAAGGCCAAGCCCAACGAGCTGAAGGTCGCCGACCGCATCGTCAACCAGCTGGACAAGGCCAAGCCCGAGGTCATGGTCTACCTCGAGCTCATGGAGGTGACGGAGAACAGCCTGGAGCAGGTGGGCCTGCTGCCGGTCATCAGCCTGCAGGACGCCGCGTCGGGCGCCGGCGTGTACCGCCTGGGCGCGACCCTGGACGGCAACCTGAACCTGCCCAACCAGAACAAGGGCGCCATCCGCATCAGCAAGTCGGACCTGAAGTTCCTCTTCCCCAGCCTGGCCCTCGACGCCCTGAAGAACAGCGGCGACGCCAAGCTGGTGGCGAGCCCCAACGTCCGCGTGGTGAGCGGCGAGAAGGGCGAGGTCAACATCGGCGAGAAGATCAGCACCACCCAGAGCTCCATCGGGGGCCTGGGCGGCTCCACCGGCGCCGCCGGGCAGATCGGCGGCCTCGGCGGCTCGGTGCTCACCGGTGCCACCCAGACCCAGTTCTCCTACGAGGACGTGGGCGTGAAGATCACCGTGGAGCCCCGGGTCCACCACAACGGCGACATCACCCTCAAGGTCGAATCGAAGGTCACCACCCTGAAGGCCGGCTCCCAGCAGGGCCGCCCCGACCTGGGCCAGCGCGAGATCAAGACCCAGGCCCGGCTGCGGGACGGGGAGACCGCCGTCTTCGGCGGCCTGCTCAAGGACGAGGAGCAGAAGAGCCTGCAGGGCATCTGGGGCCTCAGCGACATCCCGGTCCTCGGCAAGCTGCTGAGCAACACCCGGCGCAACCGCGCGAAGACCGACGTCATCCTCACCATCCGCGCCGTCACGGTGCGCAAGCCCAACCTCACCAGCGAGGACTTCCGGGAATTCGATCCGGACCGCGCCACCAGCCAGGAAGGCCCCTTCGGCTCCAAGAAGGCCAAGCCCGCGCCGCCCAAGGTCATCGACACCCGGACGGAGGATTCCCGCCCCGCGGAGAAGCCCGCCGAGAAGTCCGTGGAGAAGCCGCTCGACAAGCCCGCCGACAAGGCCCCCGACAAGCCCGTGGAGGCCGCGAAGCCGCCTGAACCCAAGGCCGAGGCCCCGGACGCGCCGAAGCCCGACCCCGCGAAGGCCGTGGAGGCCGCGAAGCCCGGCGATCCCAAGAAGCCGGAGGCCCCGCCGGTGGAGAGCCCGGACCTGGTGATGTTCCTGTCGCCCCTCTCGGAGACCATCGCCAAGGGCGAGAAGATCCGGCTGAGCCTGCAGGTAAGCGGCGGGAAGGGGATCACCGGCGGCAGCATCGACGTGCGGGTGGATCCCAAGCTCCGGGTCGTCGGCGTCAGCGCCAGCGACTACCTCACCGCCGACGGCGGCGACCTCAGCCGCACCAACGCCCCCGACGGCACCCTGAAGCTCAGCTTCAAGCGCAACGGCACCGGCGCCGACAGCGGAACCCTGGTGATCCTCGAGCTGGAGGGGCTGACCCTGGGCAACGCACCGGTCCTCATCCAGGGCGGCCGCTTCCTCATGGGGGCGAACCCGATCACCGGGCGCTGGGTGAACAGCCTCATTACGGTGAATTGACGTGCCCGCCTCCCAGGCCCGCCGCGGCGCCCGGGGCTTCACGCTCCTGGAGATGATCGTCACCGCCACGGTGCTGCTCATCCTCGCCTCCGCGGTGGTGCCCATGGCCAAGAACGGCCTCAAGCGCCAGCGGGAGCTGGAGCTGCGCCGGGCCCTCCGGGAGATGCGCACGGCCATCGACAACTACAAGGCCGCCGCGGAGCAGCAGCGCATCAAGCCGCCGCCCCCCGAGAACATGGGCTACCCCGAGAACCTCGACGTGCTGGTGGACGGCGTGGAAGTCACCGGCCGCGCCACCGGCAAGCTCCGCTTCCTGCGGCGCGTCCCCGTGGACCCCATGACCGGCAAGGCGGAATGGGGCATGCGCTCCACCAACGACGATCCCAAGAGCACGAGCTGGGGCGGCGGCCACGTCTTCGACGTCTACACCAACTCCCCGGGCGTGGGGATGAACGGCGTGGCCTACAAGGAGTGGTAGAGGCCCTCGCCGGGAATTCCCGCTTGATGGATCGCCTCCGCCGCGATAGGCTTTCGTTTCGGCTTGCCGTGCCCTTCGGGAACCGGCGGTGTCTTTGAACGCGGATATGGCGGAATTGGTAGACGCGCTAGTTTCAGGTACTAGTGTCCACAAGACGTGGGGGTTCGACTCCCTCTATCCGCACCAAAAATTCCTCCGAGTTAGCGCTCCAGCGCTAACTCGGGAGCGGGCTACTGAGGAGCCCGCGATAGGAATTTTTCGGCTGAGCGTCTAGCGCGAAGCCGAATATCAGCGGCGCAAGCCGCTGTGCTGCTCCGGTTTTCCGGCTCAGCATCTTGAAATCCAAAGGCGTCCGGCCTCCCCCGGACTTCGACCTTCCCGCGGTCTTGGGTCTGCGGAAACGGTGACGGGCGATCCACCCGAACAGGAGCCGACATGGCCCTCTCCCCCGCTCAGAAGAGCATCATCATCGAGGACTACAAGCAGCACGCGACGGACACGGGTTCGCCGGAGGTGCAGGTCGCGATCCTCACCAAGCGCATCAACGACCTCACCGAGCATTTCAAGACCCACACCAAGGACTTCCACAGCCGCCGCGGCCTCATGATCATGGTCGGCCAGCGCCGCCGCCTCCTCGACTACCTCAAGAAGAAGAGCAAGGACCGCTACGCCGCCCTCATCGAGCGCCTCGGCCTGCGCCGCTAGACTTCGACCCCTTTCCGGAACGCCCGCAGCCGCGGGCGTTTTCGTTTTATAACTGGAGGGATGACGCCGTTGCCGCCCCTTCCCGTTCCCGAGCAGCCCAATCCCTTCGAGGTGCTCTCAAGCCACCCGCGCTACGACTCGCCGTGGATCCGCGTGCGGGAGGACCGGGTGCGGCACCGGAAGGGCATGGAAGGCCCCTACGCCGTCTGCGGCTTCCACCGCAGCGCCTGCGGCGTGGTGGCCCTGGACGCCGAGGACCGGGTGCTCCTCGTGGGGCAGTGGCGCTATCCCCTGGAGCGCTACTCCTGGGAGATCCCCGAGGGGGGCGGCGATCCCGGGGAGTCCCCCTTCGAGGCCATGCGGCGCGAGCTGCGGGAGGAGGCCCAGGTGGACGCGAGGGTCTGGGAGCCCCTGGCCTTCTTCCACACCAGCAACTCCTCCACCGACGAGGAGGCCTTCCTCTTCCTGGCCCAGGATCTGGAGCCCGCCCACGGGGAGGCCGAGGAGGACGAGGAGCTGGCCCTGTTCCGCGAGCCCTTCGAGGCCTGCCTGCGGCGGGTGCTCCACGGGGAGATCACCGACGGCCTCACGGTGGTGGCCCTCCTCGCCCTGCAGGCCCGCCGCAGCGGCGCCGCCCAGCCCATGGACGCCGCCCTGTCGGAGCGGTTCTTCCAGCGGCCTGCCGACCACCCCAGCCCCGGCCGGGCCCGGTGGCGGGACCTGCCCTGATCCGGACGCCCGCCGAAATGATCCTCTCCATCCACCCCGAGACCCCCCAGCGCCGCCACCTGGAGCGTGTGGCGGAGCTGCTGAACAAGGACGGCGTGATCGCCTACCCCACGGACACTTTGTTCGGCCTGGGCTGCCTGGCCCACCGGAAGAAGGCCGTGGACCGCATCGCCGCCATCAAGGGCCGGGATGCGAAGAAGCCCATGAGCCTGCTCTGCGGCGATTTCGAGATGCTCTGCCGCTACACGCGCCACCTGGACACCCCCACCTTCCGCGTGCTGAAGCAGATGCTGCCGGGCCCCTACACCGCCCTCCTCCCCGCCAGCCGCGAAGTGCCCCGCTACCTCGAATCCAAGGGCCTGGCCCATCCCGTCGTGGGCCTGCGCATTCCCGACCACCCCTTCTGCCTGGAGCTGGTGAGGCTCCTGGGCGAGCCCATCATCACCACCAGCTGCAACCGCGCCGGCGAAGCCCCCATGGAGACCGCCTGGGAGATCGAGGAGGAGTTGGGCCACGCCCTCGACCTCGTCGTCGACTGCGGCCAGCCCCTCGGGGTCGGCAGCACCATCGTGGATTTCACCGGCGAGGAGCCGGTGCTGGTGCGGGAGGGCGCGGGAGCCTGGCCGGTGTGAGGGCGGGATCGATCCAGGCGGAAGCGCCGCCAGCCCTTCCGCGACTC
>JBGASS010000226.1:0-4753 GCA_044229555.1 Holophagaceae bacterium | reverse complement strand
TCGCCATGGCCTACCGCGCCGCGGCCTTCGCGGGGATCCAGGCCCGCGGCCTCATCGCCCTCGCCGGCGACCTCCCCGAGGACGTGCGGGCCACGGGCATGGCGGGCTTTCCGGCCCTCCTCATCGGCACCGGCCCTCTGGATCCCTGGTACACCCCCCTGCAGCTGGCGAAGGACGCCGCGGCCTTGGAGGGCCTCGGGATCCGTCCGGAGACCCTGGTCTTCGAAGGCGGCCATGACTGGACGGCGGCCTTCCAGAAAAGGGCGGGGGCCTTCCTGGCGGCGCGGCTCGGGGGCTGAGGGACCGGGTCGAGCGCCTCGCGTTACAAGGTGTCGCGGCCGCGCGGAATCCCCCCCACGGCCGGGGGTTTGGACCTAGATTGGGATCCGCACACCCACCACCACAAGGAGAGACCCGATGAGAACCGCCATCACTGCGGCCCTGGCCCTGGGCTTGGCCTTCACCGCATCCGCTTCACCCGCCAAGGGCGGCTCCAAGGGCGGCACTGCCGTCCTCCTGCCCGCCGGCGACCTCAAATGGAACGACGTGCCCGGGTTCCCGGGGCTCTCCATGGCGGTGCTCCAGGGCGATCCCGCCAAGGGTGCCAACCACTTCCTCATCAAGTTCAAGGACGGCTTCGCCGCGCCCCTCCACCACCACACCTCCGACCACTACGCCACCGTGGTCTCCGGGACCCTGATCCTCACCGTGGACGGCAAGGACACGACCCTTCCCGCGGGCTCCTTCTTCTCCTTCAAGGGCATGAAGAAGCACCTGACCCGCTGCGCCCCCGGGGCCGACTGTGTGCTGTCCGTGGACGTCCGCGGGAAGTGGGACGTGGTGCTGCCCAAGGAGGCCGCCGCCAAGAAGTGAGGGCCGGAGTTCGATCCCGAAGGAACGGGCCGCGCCCCCGTCGAGTTCATCGGCGGGGGGCGCGGCTTCTCGATCCGGCCTCCGGCCTGGGGGTGCGATGATGGGGACTCCGAAGCAAGTCCGCCCTCCCGACGCGAAGCCACGACGCCATGAATGCCGCCCTCCGAATCCTCACCTTCCAGGCCTGCTGCGCGGCCATCTGGTCCGACGGGAAGATGAGCCCTGCGGAGCACCGGCACCTCGGCCACCTCGTCGAGAGCCTCGCGGAAACTGAACCAGAGCGCGAGGAGCTGCGCCGTCTGGCCCTGCAGGGCTGGGCGGTCGACCTGCTGTTCGAGCAGATCCGAGGGCTGCCCTCCCCCCACCGGATGTTCGTGTTCGAGAAATGCATCGACGTGCTGGGCAACGACCAACACCTCGGATGGCGGGACCAGCGCTTCCTGCGGCACCTCGCCGGGGCCTGCGGCCTGGGCTACTGGGCCTATCGGAAGAAGCTGCGGGAGCTGGCGGGACATCGGGGCATCCGGCACTTCGGCTGGAAGCTCCCCATCGCCCTGGCCTCGGGCCTCCTCCTCGGGGGCTGGGTGCTCGCCAAAGTCGCCCGCTCGGAGCCCGCGGTCTATCCCGACGCCCAGCCGACGGGACTCGAGATCGAGGCGGCGGCCTGGTCGCCGTCCGGCCGCGGCGCGGAACCCCGCCTCGATCCCGAAGAACTCTACAAGCGGACCCAGAAGGCCTTCGTGACGGTCGCGGTCTTCGTCGATGGCCAGCCCCTCGCCACCGGATCGGGCTCCGTCATCGGGCGGGACGCGAAGGGCGGCTCCTACATCCTGACCAACAAGCATGTGGTCCACCATTCCTTCCCCAAGGGATCGGAGATGCGCTGCGAGATCCAGCTGACCTCGGACGCCAAGTACGACGCGAGGCTCGATTTCATCTCCAAGGACGCGGACCTGGCCCTGCTGCACGTGAAAGACCTCGGCAGCGACGTTCACCCGCTCCTTCTCTGCCGCCGGGACCAGCTTTCCGTCGGCCAGGCGGTCTATGTCCTTGGAAGTCCCCACCACCTCAAGCACACCTTCACCACCGGGATCATCTCCGCCCTGCGGGACGACTACCTGCAGACCGACGCCACCATCAGCAGCGGCAGCAGCGGCGGCCCGGTCCTCGAGGCCCACGGGGCGATCTGCGGCGTGACGACAAGGTCCTACAAGGAGAAGAACTTCTCCTTCGCGCTGTATGCGGATGCGGTGTTCAAGTGTTTGGAGGAGCGCAAGAAAGCCGCCAAGGGCACGTGAGGGGATCTCGTGTCTCTTGGGTGAGTTTGATTCCGATTCCCCACGCTGAATTCACAACAACGGCCACTACCGGAGTCGGAGCAGGATCTGACGTCCACACGGGTTCTCGACAGAGTAGTTTGATGACGAAAAAATTGCGAAAAACTGCGACAGGATTACACTTGAGAACCAAGAATCACCCGTCTAGGGACCTTCGTGAGGCTCAAGTTGAGCGATAACAGCGCTATCGAGTGGACTGACGCCACCTGGAACCCCGTGCGCGGGTGCTCCAAGGTCAGCCCCGGCTGCACACACTGCTACGCAGAGACGTTCGCAGAGCGATGGAGAGGTATTCCGGGACACCCATACGAACAAGGATTCGATCTACGTTTGGTGCCCGAAAAGCTAGAAGAACCCCTGGTGTGGAAGCGCCCACGGCGAATCTTTGTGAACTCCATGAGTGACCTGTTCCAGGACGGGGTCCCCCTCAGCTTCATCCGCCAGGTGTTCAAAACCATGCGGCTGGCGGACTGGCACGTCTACCAGGTGCTTACGAAGAGGCACGAGAACATGAAGGCGACCGTGAATAAGCACCTCGCCTGGGTCCAGGAAAACTCGCACATCTGGCTGGGTGTGAGCGTCGAAGATCGGCGGTACGGGCTGCCGAGGATTGAAGCTCTCCGAGATACACACGCCGCAATTCGATTTCTTTCCATCGAGCCACTCCTTGAGGATCTGGGTCGAATCGACCTCAAAGAAATCGATTGGGTGATCGTTGGTGGTGAGAGCGGACCTAGTGCCCGCCAGATGGATCCTCGATGGGTCCTTTCAATCCGGGACCAATGCCGGACTCAGGGTGTCCCGTTTTTCTTTAAGCAATGGGGCGGAACACGGAAGAGCCTGACTGGGCGGGTTCTGGAGGGTCAAACCTACGATGAATTTCCACCCGTTTTGTTGGACCTGACATCGTGACGATCACCTGTTGCGCTGGATACACACCGAACTACCTCGGTCCAGGTGCTCGCGAGATTAGGGGTTCTGGAGCATACGCCAAGACAAAAATCGAGGCGTTCATGCGCTACGCGGTGTCTGCCCAGCAGGTGTTCAAGAGCAACAAGGCTCGGGTTACCCGGGCGGGACAACCCATTGCGGGCAAGCTGGTTTACCTGGAACCCTTCAGCGGTCCAGGTTGGAATCTGATTCGGGAAAGCGGAGAGAAAGTGAAGGGCACCCCACTCCGAGCCATCGACGAGCTGGGTCACTTTGACATCTTCATTTTCAATGAACTGGATCAAGCCAAGCTCGACTCCCTTTACAGTGAGCTGCGCGACCGTGGGTTGAGCGAAGCTGAAACCCCCGCTGTCTACCTCTTCCGGGGTGACGCCAATGATCTGATGGGCCGGCTACCTGATGTATTTCGTGATCACCTGGTTCCTGCTTGCTATCCCCAAATGGGCATTGCTGCGGTTGACCCTGTGGGATTGCACTTCCATTGGGGATCCGTAGTGAAATTGGCGGGGCATCGGCTGGACTTCGTTTGCATGGTGGCGACACACATTGACTTGGTTCGCAACGCGAAGAACGCCGACGCTGAGGAGCACATCGAGCGATGGCTAGGGGAGCCGCTTAGAGGGCGATCTGCTGGCGACCTAATCAAACGCTACGAGGAGAGGCTGAAGAGCGTTGCGAGGTACTCCTGGTGCCATGGTGTAAGCACTAGCCCGATCCCTGGTGATGAAGACGTCTGGGTCAAGGGTGAGTACCACCTCATCTTCAGCTCCCATTGCAAAAACGATGTTGCCTCGAAAATCTGGAAAGGCGTCTGCCGACAGACCCGGCGAGAGACTCACGGACCATCGCTCTTCGAGGGCATTGAGTGATTCCGGAGGGAAGCTGGGCAACTGTGTTTCATGGCTTCTTGAGTTTGAGCCCCTGGTGCCCCCACCCGGGGTTGAACCGGGACGCCGTTGCCGGCTGCGGATTTTAAGTCCGCTGCGTCTGCCATTCCGCCATGGGGGCCCTGGAGCGCAGCCCCGATTCTACAGCCTCAGACGCTTGAACACCCCTTCGGGGATGCACCGGATCAGGAGCATGATTCCGCGCCAGAAGCCCGGCAGGTACACCACGTCGCGGCCGTCCTCGAGGGCCCGCACGATGCGCTCGCCGGTGCGGGCGGGATCCGCCGCGAGGAAGACGCCGGGCCGGCCGTAGGTCATGGCGGTGTCGATGAAGCCGGGCTTCACGGTGAGGACGCGCACGCCGGAGCCGTGCAGGCGGTTGCGGAGGCCCTGGAGCCAGAGGGCGAAGCCGCCCTTGGCGGCGCCGTAGACGAAGTTGCTCTGGCGGCCCCGGTCCCCGGCCACCGAGGCGAGGCCGATGATGAAGCCCTCGCCCCGCGCCTCGAAGGCGGCGGCGAAGGGGGACAGGGCGCGGACGGGCCCCTCGAAGTTGGCGCGCAGGAGGTCCCCGCTGGCGGAGGCCTCGAGGGTCGCGGGGTCCTCGCCCATGGCGCCGACGGCGCAGAGGACCCCGTCCAGGGCCTCCGGGTCCAGGTCCAGGGGCGCCGCCCCGGCGGCGTCGAAGACGCAGGCCCCGGCCTCCAC
>JBGASS010000225.1:0-4772 GCA_044229555.1 Holophagaceae bacterium | reverse complement strand
CGGCGTCCTTCGGCGGATGGGCGGCGGCCAGGGTCTTCACGACGCGCCGCATGGCGTCGGCGCCCACGCCGAAGAAGGGATCGGCGGTCTTCATGTAGGCCTGGGCGCCGGCGCTCCGCGCGGGATCCCCGGCGGCCTGCAGGCGCCGGGCCAGCTCCCGGGCCAGGTCCCGGGGCTTCACTTCGACGGCGCGTTCTGCAGCAGGCCCTCGATGCGCGCCAGCCGCTCCAGCATGCCTTCCCGGATCTCCTCCACCTTCTCGTGCAGGTGCGCGATCTCCAGTTCGGCCTTCACGTTGATCTCGTACTCCAGGTCGTCCCGCACGTGGTCCTTGGCGGACTGCCGGTTCTGGGAGAGCAGCACGAAGATGCTGAGGAAGATGGCCTGGAGGCTGACGATCATGGTGAGCAGGCCGAAGGGGTAGGGGTCGAAGCGCCAGGCGCCGCTGACGTTGAGCCAGATCCAGCCGCCGAACCAGAGGGCGTTGAGGAAGAGGAAGCTCATGCTGCCGCTGAAGGCGGCGATCCAGTCCGCGAGGCGCCCCACGAAGGTGACCTGCTCCTCGATCTCCTCGTTGGCGTTGCGGGCCACCCGGGTGCGCAGCAGCATGTCGGCCTTGCGGGTCATGGCCCCCAGGGCGCCGAGCATGTGCAGCGCCGACTCGGGCTTCTGGGTCACCAGCAAGAGCACGTCGGAGCGGTCCAGCTCCACCAGTTCCGTGTCCTCCACCGCCCGGGCGGAGGCGGAGCGGTTCCCCGCGTCCAGCATGGCCAACTCACCGAAGGTATCGCCCCGGTGGCAGTCCGTGAGCACGATCTTCTGCCCCGCCCGGTCCGTCACGGAGATTTCGATCTCCCCGGAGACGACGATGTACATGGCCTGCCCGGGATCCCCGGCCTTGAAGAGGAACTCGCCGGCCTGGAGGGCGCGCGTGTCCACCACCTTCGCCAGCAGGGCCCGCTCGTCGGGGCCGAGGGAATCGAAGAGGGGCAGATCGGTGAGGAGGGAGGCGGGGACGGGCATGGGCGCTCCGGTCGGGGGCTTTGGACAACCTCCCGCCCCGGTGGGGCCTTGCGGGCATTCGTGTTGTCCGACTGGTCTAGACGGAAGTTTAACAAGTGGTCCATGCGCTTCGGCCAGGTCTTGTCCACGCTGGTGGGGCCTTCCCTGGAGCCGACCATGCGATCCAATCCCCTGACAACCCTGTTCCTGGCCCTTGGACTTCTGGCCTGTGGTGGCGGCGGAGGTGGCGGGAGCACCGCCCCGTCCACTCCCGTCCCCGATTTCTCGTTCACCCTGGCCCCCGCCACGGCGACCGCGGGGCTCGCCGCATCTTCCGCGGCCACCATCACGCGGACCAATGGGCACGCGGCGGCCCTGTCCTTCACGGTGGCGTCCAATGCCCAGAACATCACCGGGAGCGGCAGTGCGGCCGCCTCGGCGACCAGCGGGAGCCTGAGCCTCGCCGTGCCCGCGGCCACGGCGGCCGGCACCTACGCCCTCACGGTCAACGGCACGGACGGATCCCTCGCCCGCACCGCCACGGTGAGCGTGACGGTGAACGCCGCTCCCGTGCCCGACTTCTCCCTGAGTGCTGCGGCCGTGAGCGTGGTGGCAGGCCAGTCGGGCAATTCCACCGTCTCGGCGACGCGGGCCAACGGCCACACGGCGGCGATCACCCTCTCCGTCTCCGCGAATCCCCAAGCCATCACCGGGGCGGGCACCCTCGCGGCCGCCGCCGGTTCGGGTGCGCTGTCCCTGACCGTGCCCGCCGCCACCGCGGCCGGAACCTACCCCCTCACGGTGAGCGGCACCGACGGCACCCTGGTGCGCACCGCCGCCCTGAACCTCACCGTCACCGCGGCCCTCAGCCGCATCCGCACCTTCACCCTCAACTGGGGGGACGCCTCCCTCAAGGTGGGTGATGACGTCCTCAACGCGAGCGGTCCGATCACGCCCCGGACCCTCGAGGGATCGAACCTCCCGGTGTCGGGTTCCCTGGTGGACACCCTCGCCGTGGACCGCACCCGCAACATGGCCTACGTCACCACCACCTCGAGCATCCTGGTGTGGCACAACATCCACACGGCTTCGGGCAACCCCGCGCCCGACCGCATCATCACGATGGCCGGCGTCTCCACCTTCAGCGGGATCGCGGTGGACGCCGCCACCGACCGCCTCTACGTCGGAGGAATCCAGGGCGGCGCGGGCAAGCTGTTCGCCTTGGCCAACGCCAGCACCCTGAACGGGGCCGTGGCTCCCGCCGCGGCGCCCCCCGCCACCTTCAGCTGGATGGCCCTGGATGCGGTGAACAAGCGGCTCTACCTGGCGAACGCGACCGGTCCGAACGTGATGGTGTTCGACAACGTCAGCGCCCTCGCCAACGGGTCCATCCCGAGCCGGACCCTCGTCTTCACCGGGCTGGACATCCGGAAGATGGCCATCGATCCGGCCCACGACCGGCTCTACCTGTCCAGCCGGAGCGGGTCTCCCGGCGGCTTCAACATCCTCGGCTTCGCCAATGCCAGTGCGTTGAACGGCACGGTGGCCAATCCCGACGCCGCGTCGGCCTTCCGCTACACCCTGGGCTCGGGCATGGGCGTGATGCTCGATGACGGGGACCGGCTCTACGTTTGGACGGATTCCGCCAATCACATCCGCGTCTTCTTCAACGCCAGCGCCCTCGCGGGCACGATCACCGCAAGCCCGGACCGGACGCTCACCGGAGTCATCAACAAGTCCTACGGCGTGGACTGGCAGAAGTACTGACCCGGCGTCCACGGCAGCCGGAGCTCCGAAGGGGGCTCCGGCGCTTCCCAGGCGTGCAGGGGCCTACGATTTCACCCCCGGACCCACCTCCCGCCACGCCTCCGCCATGCGCTCGCAGGCCTCGTTCTGCTCCTCGAGGGTGTGGGCGGCGAAGCCGATGCAGATGAAGGGCAGGGGCTCCCGGTTGAACTCGTAGAGGCGGCCGGGGTAGAAGACCACGCCTCGTGCGGCGCAGCGGTCCACCCAGGCGTCGAGGCGCTCGGGCCTGCGGATGCGCACCCAGAGGGCGAGGCCCTCCCGGGGGTCCTCCACGTCGGCGAAACCGCCCAGGTGGAGCTGGATGCGGTCCACCATGGTGGCGCGGCGCTCGTCGGCGATCTTGCGGATGCGCCGCAGGTGCCGTGCGATCTCGCCGTCCCGGAAGAGCTCCTCCAGGGAGGCCTCCTGGAAGAGGTTGCCGGGCCATTCGATGAGCTGGTGGTGCTTGGCCATGGCCTTCACCTCCGGCGCCGGGCCGGCGATGAAGCCCACCTGCAGGCCCGGCGCGAGGATCTGCTCCAGGGTGGCCACGTAGAACACCCGGCCCTCCTCGTCCTCGCTGGCCAGGGCCAGGCTGGGCTGCCCCTCCCGGTGGAAGCCCAGGCTCAGGTCCGCTTCGAGGATCTGCGCGCCCCTGGCCTTGGCCAGATCCAGGAGGCGCTTCCGGCGCTCCGGGCCCATGAAGGCGTGGGTGGGGACCTGGGGATTGGCGGTGACGCAGACGAGCTTCACCGGCTCCCGGGCCATGAGGGCCTCCAGCGCGTCCAGGTCCAGGCCCTCCCCGTCCACGGGCACCGGCATCAGCCGCGCCCCGGCGTTGCGGAAGGATTCCACCAGGCGGAAGGGCCCCGGGTTCTCCACCACCACCGCGTCCCCGGGCTCGAAGAGGCCCAGGGTGCAGAGGTGGAGGGTGTCCATGATGCCCCGGGTGAGCACCAGGTTGCCGGGCTCCAGGGCGATGCCCCGCAGCTCCCGCAGCAGCTGGCAGAGGGAGGCGCGGAGGTGGAGGTGCCCCCGGGGATCCCAGCCGGGCTGCAGGGCCTGCTGCTGCTGGAGGCGCAGGGCCCGGCCGTAGGCGCGGTGGATGGCGGCGGTGGGGGCGAGGCGCACGTCCGGGAGGTCCGGCAGGAGCTGGAAGCCGCCCCGGGCCACCGCCGGGGGCTGGAAGAAGGCCTCCGTGGCCGGGGAAGGGCTGGTCCAGGAACCGGAATCCGCCGCCGCCACCGTGGAGGTGGGCCCCAGGTCCACCGGCGGGTGCTCGGCCACGTAGGTGCCGCTGTCGGGTTCCGTCTCCACCCAGCCCTCCGCCGCCAGCTCCCGGTAGGCCGCCAGGGTGGTGTTCCGGTTGACCCCCAGCTGCTCCGCCAGGGAGCGGGTGCCGGGGAGGGGGTCCCGGGGCCGCAGCCGGCCCTTGCGGATGCCCTCCTGGATGGCCGCGGCGATCTGCAGGCAAAGGCTGGCCCCGCTGCCGCGGTCGAGGTGGATGGGCAGGTCCCAGGTGCTCATGGTCTCCAAGGGGGAAACTCCTACCTTCCACGGGGTTCCAGGGGCGGGTCAAGGCGCGGGAGGACCGGACCGTCTCCCATTTTCGGACCGGATCTTTCCCCCCCGCCGTCGAATGGCGAGCCTGGGGCATCTCCCCGGGATCCGTCATGCGCCTGCGCGTCGTCCTCCTTCCCCTGGCCCTCCTGCTGGCGGCCCCCTTCCTGCTCAGCTGCGGGGGCGGCGGAGGCGGCGGCTACGGTGGCAGCGGCGGAGGGAACAACAACCCACCCCCGGCGAACACCATCTACGTGGGGGGCATGGGGGCCTACGGCACCGCCACCAACGTCTTCGAGCCCGCCGCCCTCACCGTCGCCCCCGGCACGATGGTGACCTTCGTCTGGCAGGGGGACGGCCACGGCCTGGAATCCGGCGCGGCCTGCGGGACGGACGGCAAGTTCAGCAGCGGCGGCCTGAGGAGC
>JBGASS010000224.1:0-4777 GCA_044229555.1 Holophagaceae bacterium | reverse complement strand
GGCAGGGCCAGGCCGCTGAGGAACTCCAGGCTGGCGCCCCCGCCGGTGCTCACGTGGCCCATGCGGGCGGCGACCCCCGCCTGGTTCGCCGCCGCCACGCTGTCGCCGCCGCCCACCAGCACGAAGGCGCCCCGGTCCGCGGCCTCCGCCAGCTCCTCGGCGATGGCGAGGGTGCCCGACGCGAAGGCCTCCATCTCGAAGACGCCCATGGGGCCGTTCCACAGCACCGTGCGGGCCCCGCGGATCACGTCCATGTAGGCCGCCACGGTCTCGGGGCCGATGTCCAGGGCCATCATGCCCTCGGGAATGGCCTCGTCCTGGGTGAGGCTGGCCAGGGCGTCGCCGCGGAACTCCTTCGAGATCACGTGGTCCAGGGGCAGCAGGAGCCTGGTGCCCTTGGCTTCGGCCTCGGCGATCAGCTGCCGCGCGAGGTCCACCTTGTCGTCCTCCACCAGGCTGGTGCCTACGCCCACGCCCTTGGCCTTCAGGAGGGTGAAGCTCATGCCCCCGCCGATGAGGATGGAAGCGGCGCGGCCCAGGAAGAAGCGGATCAGGTCGATCTTGTCGCTCACCTTGGCGCCGCCGAAGATCGCCACCAGGGGCTGCTCCGGGGCGTGGGCCACCTTGGCGAGGGCCTTCAGCTCCTTCTCCATGAGGAAGCCCGCCGCGATGCGGTCCTTGGGAAAGTCCGCCACCATGCCGCTCACGGAGGCGTGGGCCCGGTGGGAGGCGCCGAAGGCGTCGTCCACGTAGGCCTGGGCCAGCTTCGCGAGGGCCGCGGCGAACTCGGGGCGGTTCTTGGTCTCGCCCTTGTCGAAGCGCAGGTTCTCCAGCAGCAGGACCTGTCCGGGGGCGAGGGCCGTGGCTTCGGCCTCGACGGCCTCGCCGGTGACCCCGGAGGCGAGCCGCACGTCGAAGCCTTCCCCCTTCAGCCATGCGGCCACGGGGGCCAGGCTGTAGGCCGCCTCGAAGCCTTCGCCCTTGGGTCGGCCGAGGTGGGAGGCCAGGACCACCGCGGCGCCGCCCTCCAGCAGGTGCCGCAGGGTGGGCAGGGTCTCGCGGATGCGGGTGGCGTCGCCGACGGTCCGGGCTTCGCCGGCGGCGCCGTCCTTCAGCGGCACGTTCAGGTCCGCCCTCAGGAAGACCCGCAGGCCCTTCACGTCCAGATCGCGCACGCCGCGGAATGCCATGTCTCGCTCCATCGCCAGGGCTCCATGGTAGCGGGGGCGGCCTCAGGGTTCCCGCTCGAGGACCCCGATCCAGCGCGGCGACTGGTCGGAACAGGGCCCGCCGGCGTAGTCGCCACAGGCCTGGCGCAGGCGGAAGCCCGCCGATGCGAGGAGCGCCAGCAGCTCCCCGGGCCGGTAGAGCCGGACGCTTTCCGAGACCTCCCGCACGGCGCCGCTGTCCAGGCGCTCGATGCGCATGCGCTTCACCACCCGGTCCCCGGCGAGGGTGCGCCGGCTGTGCACCCGCAGGCCGCCGCGCTCCACCACGTCCTCGGGCACCAGGTTGGCCTCCAGGTGGTCCGCGTTCAGGTAGTCCATGAGCAGGACGCCA
This sequence comes from Holophagaceae bacterium, assembly GCA_044229555.1. Lineage (GTDB taxonomy): Bacteria > Acidobacteriota > Holophagae > Holophagales > Holophagaceae > JADJVL01. Next base: position 3,217 of record JBGASS010000224.1, on the reverse strand, counting down.
CCTGGGCGGATGATGCGGCCGAGGTCCCGGACGAGGGCGGCGTTCGCCTCGTCGCTGAAGTAGCCGAAGGGGGTGAACCAGAGGCAGACCCCCGCGAGGCGGCGGTCGCGGAAGGGCAGGGCCCGCATGTCGCCCCGGAGCAGCCGGCCTTCCAGCTCCCCGTGGCCCAGGTCCAGCAGCGCCGCCGAGAGGTCCATGCCGAGGGCTTCGGGATTGATCCGGTGGAGGGCCTGCAGGTGACGGCCCGTGCCGCAGCCCAGGTCGAGGACCGGCCCCGAGGCCAGCTCCGGCGCGGCGCGGAGGAGGGTCGCCACCGCGGTCCGCGCCTCGTCCTCGTCCCGGTGGGTGTAGAGGGCCGCGTAGTCCTCGTCGAACCAGTCCTTGAACCACTCCCCGTCCATGCGGCGCCCGCGGTTCAGCTGGCGACGGCGGGGGTGAGCAGGGGTTCGGGCTCGCCGAAGACGAAGCCCTGGGCCCAGGGCACGTCGGCGTCGATGATGGCCTGCAGCTCCGACTGGGTCTCGATGCCCTCGGCGATGTAGCCCACCCGCATGCGCTCGGCGAAGACCGCCAGGGCGTTGAGGAGGGCGGCCTGGTAGGGGCGGCGGTGGCACTGCTCCACGAGGCTCTTGTCGGCCTTGATGAAGTCCGGGCTGAGCCGCGCCATGTGGGAGAGGGAGGCCACGCCGGCGCCCAGGTCGTCCACGGCGATGCGCAAGCCCATCTCGCGCAGGCGCCGGGCGTAGCTCTGCAGCTCGTTGAGGTCATGGATGGAGTGGCTTTCCGTGAACTCCAGCACGATCTGGTGGGGCGGGTAGGAGATGTTGCCGAGCCAGGATTCCACGCGCTTCCAGAAATCCGGGCTCTCGAGGGTCAGGGGCTCCAGGTTGATGAACTGCAGCTGCTGGCTGAAGGGGGTGGCGGAGAGGCCGCGGAAGCTGGTCTCCAGACAGAGCATGTCGATCTCCACGCGCTTGGCGTGGTTGTCCTTGGTGTCCGGGAACATGGTCCAGAGGCTGCTCACCTCGCCGCTGGGGCGGCGGATCCGGGTGAGGATCTCCCGCGCTTCCACCTGGCCGGATTTGAGGCCGTGGATCTCGTGGGCGTAGGGGACCATGGGCCACTCGCCTGCGAGGATGCGCTCGAGGAGGGGATCCCTCATTCATGCTCCCGGTGGGGGTGCCTCAGCATAGCCGCAATCCGGCGGAGCAAGTCCAGGGCGGCGTGTGAAGATGTGTGAAGGAGGCAGCATGGGCCATCACGTCGTCGTGGGCGCGGGCCGCAGCGGTCTGGCGGTGGCGCGCCACCTGGCCGGCGCGGGCCAGCGCGCTGTCCTCACCGACGCCCGCTGCGAGCCGGACGCGGCGTCGGAAGCCGCCCTCGCGGGCCTGGGCGTCCTCGCGGTTTGGGGCGCCCATCCGGAGGCCATCCTCGATGAAGCCGAGTCCGTGGTCTTGAGCCCCGGCGTGAGCCCCGCCCTCCCCTTCGTCCAGTCGGCCCGGGAGCGGGGCCTTCCCGTCCTGGGGGAATTGGAGCTGGCCCACCGGATCCTGCGGGCGCGGGCGGACGGATCCCGGCTGCTGGCGGTGACGGGGACCAACGGCAAGAGCACCACCACGGATCTCGTCGCCCACCTGCTGCGCGTCGCCGGCCTCCCGGCGAAGGCCTGCGGGAACCTGGGCACGCCCCTCATCGAGGCCCTCGGGGACGCCGGGCCGGGCACGGTCTACGCGCTGGAATGCTCCAGCTACCAACTGGAGACCGTGGACACCTTCCACGCCGAGGGCGCCGCCCTGCTGAACCTCACGCCGGACCATCTGGCGCGGCATGGCAGCCTCGCAGCCTACCTGGCCGCCAAGCAGCGCATCTTCGGAAAGCAGACGCCGGCCGATCTCCGCGTGCTGCCCGCGGCCCACCTGGACCTTGGCGCAGACGCGCCGGGGCAAGGTACGACCGCGACGTTCGGGTGGGGAGACCCGGGCGGTTCCGGGGCCTGGTGCGATGGGGAAGGAAGGCTGTGGATGCGCCTGGCCGGCGACGCCGAGGCCCTGGTGCACCGCGACGAGCTGATGATCCCCGGCGACCACAACGTGGAGAACGCCCTCGCCGCCTCGCTCCTGGCCCGCCATGGCGGCGCCGGCCTCGAGGCGCTCCGCGAAGGGCTGAAGACCTACCCCGGCCTCGCCCACCGCATCGCCCTCTGCGGCGAGTGCGACGGCGTGAAGGCCTACAACGACTCCAAGGGGACGAACGTGGACGCCACGCTCACCGCGATCCGCGCCCTTCCGGGCCCCCTCGTGCTCCTCCTCGGCGGCACCGACAAGGGCGCGAGCTACGCGCCGCTCATCGACGCCCTGGAGAGCAAGCTCCACCGCCTGGTCTTCCTCGGCGAAGCCGTGCCCCAGCTCAAGCGGGACCTCGGCCACCTCCCCCACGACGTCGCGCCCCGCTTCGACGACGCCGTGCGCCACGCCCTCGCCCTCGCCGAGCCCGGCGACCAGGTCCTCCTCAGCCCCGCCTGCGCCAGCTTCGACCAGTTCCGGAACTTCGAGGAACGGGGGGAGCGGTTCGAGGCTTTGGTGAAGGCGTGGGCGGAGGCCTGATCAGCTCCACGAATCAGGATTCGAGCCCAGCTTCCGCCTGAAGTACCGCGAGCCGGCGAAGCCGAAGCAGAGGGCGGCGAGCAGCAGGCTGCCGCGCATGCCGTTGAAGCTGCCATGGCCCGGCATCGCGTCGCCGAGGCTGGAGCCCAGGAGGAAGCCGCAGCCAGCCACCACGGCGGCGAGGTTCAGGCCATTGCGGGTCAGGGCCATCATGCGGTCCTGCTGGGCCACGGTTGTCGGCGCGGCCATGAACCAGGGCGCGACGAACGTGAGGAGGGCGAGGAGGGCGGCGAGGAGGAGCAGGATCACCATGAGTCGAATCTACCGGCCCGGGACGAGAAAAGGCCCCCGGGAAATCCCGGGGGCCTGCTTCGGGAAAGCGTGAGGACTACTTCTCCTCCAACACCGGGATGCGCATGCCGTAGAACGAGCGCCACACGAAGACCGTCGAGATGAGGAAGAAGACCAGCGCCGCGATGTGGGCGGTGGTCTCGGGGAGGGTGATGGCCAGTTCCACGGCCAGGAGGCCGAAGAGGGTGGTGAACTTGATGACCGGATTCAGGGCCACCGAGGAGGTGTCCTTGAAGGGGTCGCCCACGGTGTCGCCGACGATG
>JBGASS010000223.1:0-4779 GCA_044229555.1 Holophagaceae bacterium | reverse complement strand
CCCGCTACGGGTTCGCCCTGGTGGCCGGCATCGGCCTCATCCTGGCCGGTTCCGCCCTGGCCCTCGAGAATGCCGGCGTCCCGGTCCCCTACTGGGTCTTCCGCCTCTGGCCCCTGCTCCTTTCCCTGCTGGGCCTTGCGCGGCTGGCCCGGGAGCCCCTCCACCGGGGCGGCCACTTCCTCATCTTCCTGGGCCTCTTCCTCCTGGGCCTCCAGTTCGAGCCCGTGAAGACCCTCCGCTATGCTGCACCTCTGGGGCTGCTCTGGCTGGGCGTCCTCATCACCCTCAAGGCCCTTCGGCCCCCAGCCCGAAACACCCCTGAATCCGCCGGTCGCCCGGCCTCCGACTGAAACCTGCGAGCCCTGCCATGAGCGATTTTTCCGAAAAGCCCCTCTCCCTGGATTCGGCGCCCCCTGAAGCGCCGACACCGCAGCCTTCCGCGCCGGCCTCCGCCGCCGCCCTCCCCCCGAAGGGCACGGCCTTCACCCCGAGGCTCGTCCTGGGCATCGGCATCATCCTGGCGGGCATCCTCCTCACCCTGAACAACCTCCCTGGCTTCGGCGAGTACAGCCACATCCTCTTCAAGCTCTGGCCCCTGGTCCTCGTCGTCATGGGGCTGGCCAAGCTGCGGCAGGACAGCGGCAAGATCGGCGGCGGGATCATGGTGGCCTTGGGCCTCTACTTCCTGGCGGTCATGTTCGGCGGCCACAACGTGGAGGAGATGATCGGCCCCATGCTGCTGGTGGGCTTCGGGATCTTCGTGGTGGTCCAGGCCCTCAAGCGGCGCCGCGGGCCCCGGCCCGAGGGCACGGCCTTCGACGACACCCTGCAGGGCACGGCCATCTTCGGCGGCTTCAAGCGCCGGCCCCTCTCGAAGGCCTTCCGGGGGGGCGACCTCACCGCCATCTTCGGCGGCTTCGAGACGGATCTGCGGGGCGCCAGCCTGGCGGAGGGCGAAGCCGTGCTGGACCTCTTCATCCTCTTCGGGGGTGGCGAGGTCCAGGTCCCCCAGGACTGGCAGGTGGACGTCCGCGCCACCGCCCTCTTCGGCGCGGTGGACGACAAGACCCACCACGCGATCCAGGACGAGGGCTCGCCGGTCCGGCCCAAGCTGATCGTCACGGGGCTGGTGCTCTTCGGCGGCTGCGACATCAAGGACTGACGCTTGCTCCATCCGATCCTCTCCAGCCGGCCCCGCCGTCTCGCCTACTTCCTGGCCTGGGTGCCCCTCACGGGGCTCCTGGGCTACATGGGCCTCAGCCAGGGCTGGCGCCTGGGGGAATCCGTGGCGGTGGCCCTCGCCTTCAGCGCCGTGGGTTCGCTGGCCTGCCTGACCAGCTGGTTCCTCTGCAAGGCGCTGCCCGTCGAGGAGGGGAAGCTGTTCCGCCCCGCCGCGGCCTGGGCCGCCGCCGCCCTCGTGGATGGGGGGCTGTGGACGGGCCTGGTGCTCGGCATCGCGTCCCTGCTGGCCCGCTGGCCCCTCTTCGCGGAGCTGCCCGCGCGCCTCGCCAAGGCCCTCCCCATCCTGTGGATGCTGGCGGTGCTGCTCTACCTGGCCTCCGTGGGCCTGAACTACGCCATCCTCGCCCAGGAGCGGGCGCGGGAGGCGGAGCGCCGGAACCTGGAATCCCAACTCCTGGCCCAGGAGGCCGAGCTGCGGGCCCTGCGGGCCCAGCTCAATCCCCACTTCCTCTTCAACGCCCTCAACTCCATCAGCGCCCTCACCTCGGTGGACTCGAAGAAGGCCCGGGAGATGTGCGTCCTCCTTTCCGAGTTCCTGCGCCGCTCTTTGGCCATGGGGGAGCGCAGCTCCATCGCCCTCAAGGAGGAGCTGGACCTGGTGCGGAATTACCTCGCCATCGAGCAGATCCGCTTCGGCGCGAGGCTGGCCGTGGACTGGGAGGTCGCCGAGGGGGCCCTGCCCTCCCAGCTGCCCCCCCTGCTGCTCCAGCCTCTGGCGGAGAACGCCATCAAGCACGGCATTTCGGGGCTCACGGAGGGCGGCACCGTGCGCATCCTGGTGAAGGCCGCCCGGGACCGGGAGGATGGTGAACGCGTGGACATCGCCATCGAGAACCCCTTCGATCCCGACCAGCCGCCGAAGAAGGGGCTGGGCCTCGGCCTGCGCCAGGTGCGCCAGCGGCTCCAGGGCCGCTTCGGCAATCGGGCGGCGGTGGAGACCCGGCTCGCCGAAGGCAGCCACAAGGTCCTGCTCAGCTTTCCCCTGGAGGTCCCATGAACCGCGCCTATCGCGCCCTGGTGGTGGATGACGAGGAACTCGCCCGCGCCGTGGTGAAGGAGCATCTCGCCCAGCATCCCGAGATCGAGCTGGTGGGCGAGTGCGCCAACGGCTTCGAGGCGGTGAAGGCCATGGCGGACCTGCAGCCGGACCTGCTCTTCCTCGACATCCAGATGCCCAAGCTGGACGGCTTCGAGGTCCTCGAGCTCATCGACGATCCCAAGACCCGCAACCGCCACCCGGCGGTGGTCTTCATCACCGCCTTCGACCAGCACGCCCTCAAGGCCTTCGAGGCCCACGCCGTGGACTACGTGCTGAAGCCCTTCTCCGAGGCGCGTTTCGAGGAGGCCCTCGCCAAGGCCAAGGCCAAGGCCGACGCCGGCGTGCCCACGGTGGCCCATCCGGCGGAGCTCTCCGCGAAGGCCCGGGAGGCCTGGCCCCTGGAGCGCATCGTGGTGCGGGACGGTTCCAAGGTCTCCCTGATTCCGCTGTCCAAGCTGGACTACGTCCAGGGCGCCGACGACTACGTGGAGCTGAAGAGCGAGGGCCGCAGCTACCTCAAGCAGCAGACCATGGCCAGCCTGGAGTCCCAGCTGGATCCGGCCCGCTTCCTCCGCATCCACCGCTCGGTGATCCTGCAGATGGACCGGCTGGTGCGGCTGGAGCAGCTGCCTTCGGAGAGCTGGGTGGCGGTGCTGAGCGACGGCACCAAGCTGCCGGTGAGCAAGAGCGGGATGGGCCGGGTCAAGGAGTTCCTGGGCGAGACGCGCTGACCCTGAACTCGAACACGTCCGGTCTTGCATAGTGCCCGGCCACGTCCAGGGTCATCCGCTCCCGGTCGAGCTCCGCAAGGTCCAGGTCCGCGTAGCGCAGGCCCTCCTGGCCGAAGACCGGCTCCAGCACGGCATTCCCGCGCGGCCCGTAGATCGCGCTGCCGCCCCGCAGCACAAGGCCCTCGACGCCGGGCGCCTCGAGCTCCTGGGGCAGGTCGGCGGCGGGCATGAGCAGTCCGACCGCAAGGACGAAGCAGCGGCCCTCGAGGGCGTAGTGGCGGCTGGCGAGTTGGTGGTGTTCGTGGACGGTGGGCCACACGGCGACATGGAGGTCTTCGCCGGATTCGTGCAGGGCCTGGCGGGCGAAGGGCATCCAGTGCTCCCAGCACACGAGGCCGCCCACCCGTCCCGCCGGCGTGTCCACCGCCCGCAGGCCAGCGCCGTCGCCGGGGCCCCAGACGAGGCGCTCGGTGTAGGTGGGCATCAGCTTGCGGTGGTGGTTGGCCAGGCCGCCGTCCGGGGTGAAGGTGAGGAGGCTGTTGTAGAGGGTGCCCATGCCCGGACCTCGGTCCACGCGTTCGTTCACGCCGATCACCACCGTGAGCCGCAGGTCCGCCGCGGCCTCGGCCAGGCGCGTCACTTCGGGACCCTCGACCGACACGCTGTTCCGCCGCAGGCGCGAGAAGACCTCCTTCACCGGCGCCGAATCCCAGAGGCCTGCGCCTGGACAATGGTCAAGCCAGGCCGGATAGCCCGGCAGCCAGGTCTCGCCGAAGGCCAGCAGGGACGCACCGCCCCGGGCGGCCTCCTCCATCAGGCCGAGGGCTTTTTCCAGGCTCGGCGCCAGGTCGAGGTAGACCGGCGCGGCCTGAGCGAGGGCGACGCGGGTCACGGATTGGCCTCGGCGGTCCCGCCCTGCCTGGCCCGGCCACCCTTGGCCATGCCGCCCTGGATCAGCTCCCCCAGCTCGCCCAGGTCTGCGGCCCGCAGGCGCTCCGCGTGGGCGCGGCAAAGCTTGCCGTTTGGCGAAAGGGGCTGCTGGTCCTCCCTCAGCCGGGCTTCGAAGCGTCCCAACTTCCGTTCCAGCCCCTGGCGCGTGGCCTCGTCCAGGCCCTTGGCCTGGACCGCTTTCCGGAGTTCCAGCAGCAGATCCTCGGCCAGGGGCGAGCCGGTCTTGCCCAGGGCCTCCTTCTGCGCCTGCCGGACAGCTTCGTGGATCCAGGCGAATTCCCGCGCGCTCATGGCCCGCGCCTTCAGTTCGACGGCGGCGGTATCCAGGATCCCTGCCATGAAGTTCACGGCTTCGGCGGCATCCTTGAAGTCCCCCTTCTTCCCCATGTGCTCCCGCATCCAGGCGACGTAGGGCCCCTCGGAGGGCTTCAGCGCCTCGCAGATCTCGACGTAGGCGAGGAGGCGCGGTTCGGCCAGGAGCCCATCCGCCGGAGGCTGGAAGGGGCGCTCCTGGTCCAGGCGCTCCAGGGCCTTGGCGCTCTTGCTGATCTTCACCATGCCGCCGGAGAAGCCCTGGATCTGTTCCCACTTCCCTGAACGCACCAGGAGGGCGATGCCCAGGACCAGCAGGCAGGCCAGGGTGGCGGCGATGCCCAGGACGATCTTCATCCAGCCCTTCATGTTTCCATCTCCCGAGACCCCAAGAGGCCGCTCCCAGCCTACCGGAGCCCCCGCACGTCCGCGGCGCTGAGGCGCTCAATGCCCGCCGCTGTGGCCACCTTCAGCCTCCCGTCAGGCTCCCAGCCCAGGCAGGCC
>JBGASS010000222.1:0-4783 GCA_044229555.1 Holophagaceae bacterium | reverse complement strand
CCCCGCCCCGCCGCCCTGCTGCCCCTCCTCCTGGCCCTGCCGGCGCCGGGCCAGGAGGCCGCGCCCCGGGACCTCGCCTTGTCCGCGGCCATCCGGGCGGCCTGGGCGGGCCAACCCGGCCTGCAGGCGGGCCAGGCCCTGGCGGAGCGGGCCCGCTTCGAGGCCGAGGCCGCCTCCAGCCTCCGCCGCCCGACCCTCCAGGCCCAGGCAGGCTGGACCCGCACGGACGAACCCATGCAGGCCTTCGGGCTGAAGCTGGACCAGGCCCGCATCCAGGCGGCGGACTTCGATCCGGCCCGCCTCAACCGGCCCGAGGCCGTCACGGGCCTCGGCGGCTCCCTCGGCCTGCACCAGCCCCTCTACGCCGGGGGCCGCCTCGACGCCGCCCGGCGCGGCCTGGCGGCCCTGGCCGGGGCCGAAGCCTCCCGGCAGGCCCACCGCCGCCAGCAGGTCGCCTTCGCCGTGGTCCAGGCCTACTTCGGCGCCGAGGCCGCGGAGGGCGGCATCGCCGCGGCGGAGGAGGCCCGGAGGAGCGCCGCCGCCACGGAGGCCTTCGTCGCCGCGCGGGTGGAACAGGGTCTGCTGCTGCGCTCGGAACTGGCCCGCATGAAGGCCTGGCGCGCCCAGGCCGACGCCGCCCTCGCCGAGCCCCGGCGCCAGGCCCGCAGCGCCCGTTCCGCCCTCGCCCTCCTCACGGGCCGGCCGGCGGAAAGCGACCTCACCACGCCCCTGGACGCCCCGGAAGCCGATCCCCCGGAACCCGGCCCGCCCGGCCGCCGCGCCGACCTGGAGGCCGCCCGCCTGGAGGCCCAGGCCGCCGGGGAGCAGGCCCGGGCCGCCGCCGGCGTCCTCAGGCCCGAAGTGGGCCTCAGCCTCGCCTGGGGCGCCGCCCGGGAACGCCTCGCCGGCTCCGGCGGGAGCTGGACCACCGCCTCGGTCGGCGCCAAGTGGACCTTCTCCTTCGCCGAACCCAAACGCATCCAGGCCGCCCGGGCCGGCGAGCGCGCCGCCGCGCTGAACGCCCGCTGGCAGGCCGAACAGGCGCAGCGCGACCAGGCGGAGGCCGTCTCCTCCATCGCCTCGGCCCGGCTCCGCCTCGCCGCCGCCCAGGAAGCCGTCGGCGCCGCGGAGGAGGCCCGCAGCCTGCGCCAGGCCCGCCACCGGGAGGGCCTGCTGCCGCTGACCGACCTGCTGGACGCGGAGGCCGCGCTCCAGGGCGCCCGGGCCCTGCGCCTCGCCGCCCTGCTGGAGCTGCGCCTCGCCCGCGCCCAGTCCGAACTCGCCCAAGGCAGGCCCATCGAGGGAGTCGTCGAATGAACGCCCGCGCTTTCACCCCGCTCACCGCCGCCACCGCCCTCGGCCTGGCCCTCGCCTGCGGCCGGCGCGCGGAGACTCCCCGCCCCGCCCTGCCCACCGTCCCGGTCCATCTCGTCGCCGGCGGCGGCGAGGCCGGATCCGGCTGGGTGGCCGCTTCCCTGCAGCACACGGACCAGGCCGTCCTCAGCACGCGCCTCGCCGGCACGGTGAAGCGCGTGCTGGTCACCGAAGGCAGCGTGGTGGCCGGTGGCCAGCTGCTCCTGGAGCTGGAGGCCGGCGACCTCCTGGGCCAGTTGAAGGCCGCCCAGTCCGGGCGCGAAGCGGCCCTGGGCCATCACCGCCGGATCCAGGCCCTCCAGGCCCAGGGCGCCGCCACCCCCAGCGAGCTGGAGCAGGCCGCTGCCCAGCTCGCCCAGGCCGAGGCCGCCGTGGCCGCCGTCCAGGGCCAGCTGGCCTTCGCCCAGATCCGCGCCCCCTTCGCCGGCACGGTGCAGCGCCGGGATGTCAAACCCGGCGCCTTCGTCGGCCCCGGCCAGCCCCTGTTGACCCTCGAGGGCCGGGGCTCCCTCGAGCTCACCGCCAGCCTGTCCGATGCGGAAGCCGCCGCCCTCGCCGTGGGCCGCAAGGTGTCCTTCGAAGCCGAGGGCCGCGTGGGCCGGGCCGTGGTCATCGCCCTCGCTACCGGCGGCGACGCCCTCACCCACCGCCAGGCCCTGCGAGCCAAGGTCCTCCAGCCCCTGGATCTCCGCAGCGGCGCCTTCGCCCGCATCCAGGTGCCCCGCGCGTCGACCACGAAGGATGGCGCGAAGGAGGACACTCTCCGCATTCCCGTTTCCGCCCTCGTGCGCCGGGGGGAACTCAACGGCGTCTTCGTGGCGGAGGGCGGCAAGGCCCTCCTCCGCTGGATCAGCCTCGGGGAGCGGCAGGGCGATCGGGTGGAGGTCCGCGCCGGCCTCGCCCCTTCGGACGCGGTGATCGCGGATCCCGCGAACCTCCAGGACGGCCAGCCGGTGCGCGTGGAAGCCGCCCCCCAGGAGGGCCCGCGCCATGGCCGCTGAATCCGCCAGTGATAACACCGGTCTGGCGGGCCGCCTCGCGAAGGCCTTCCTGCGCAGCCGGCTCACGCCCCTCCTGGTCTTCGCCAGCCTCCTCCTGGGCCTCTTCGCCGTGGCCATCACGCCCCGGGAGGAGGAGCCCCAGATCGTCGTGCCCATGGTGGACATCCATGTCCCCCTGCCCGGCGCTTCGCCCGCGGAAGTCGAGTCCCAGGTCACCACGCCCCTGGAGAAGCGCCTCTGGGGCATCGCCGGCGTCGAGTACCTCTACAGCGTCTCCCGGCCCGGCCTCGCCCTCATCACCGTGCGCTTCAAGGTGAACGAGCCCCAGGAGCCCAGCCTGGTGAAAGTGCACCAGGAGCTGCAGGCCGCCGCGGCCCTGCTGCCCAGCGGCGCCCTGAAGCCCGTGGCCAAGCTGCTCACCATCGACGACGTCCCCTTCCTGACCCTCACGCTGCACGGCCGGGACGAAGACCCCGCGCGCCTGCGCGCCCTGGCCGAAGCCCTGGGCCGGGAGCTCTCCACCATCCCCGACACCGCCCAGGCGAAGGTCACCGGCGGCGCGCGGCGGCAGGTGCGGATCGAGCCCGATCCCGAGAAGCTGCGCGCCCTCGGCCTCTCCCTGGCGGAGCTGATGCCGGCGCTCCAGAGCGCCGAGGCGCAGCTCCCCGCCGGAGCCCTGGTGTCCGGCAACCAGCGCACTACCGTGGAGGCCAGCGGCTTCGTGCGGCAGGCTTCCGAACTGCAGCGCCTCGTGGTGGCCGTGCGCGGCGGCCGGCCCCTCTACCTCGGGGACGTGGCCGCCATCAGCGACGGTCCCGAGCCCGAGCCCGCCTACGTGCTCCACGGCGAGCACGGATCCTTCGAGCCCGCGGTCACCCTCGCCCTTTCCAAGCGCAAGGGGGCCAACGCCACGGCCCTCGCTGAAGCCACGCTGGCCAAAGTGGCGGCCCTGAGGGGCGGCCTGCTGCCCCGCGGCCTGAAGGTGGACGTCACCCGCAACTACGGCGAGAGCGCCGGGGAGAAGAGCAACGAGCTGATCGAGCACCTGCTCATCGCGACGCTTTCGGTCATCGCCCTCATCGGCCTGGCCATGGGCTGGCGCAGCGCCGTGGTGGTGGGCGTCGCCGTGCCCGTGACCCTGGCCCTGACCCTGCTGCTCACCTGGCTCTTCGGCTACACGTTGAACCGGGTCACCCTCTTCGCGCTGATCTTCTCCATCGGCATCCTGGTGGACGACGCCATCGTGGTGGTGGAGAACATCCACCGCCACCTGCACCTGCCGGGGCCCCGCAAACCCTTCGCCCGGCTGGTGGTGGAGGCCGTGGACGAAGTCGGCAATCCCACCATCCTCGCCACCTTCGCCGTGGTGGCCGCCATCCTGCCCATGGCCTTCGTGCGGGGGCTCATGGGCCCCTACATGCGCCCGATCCCCGTGGGCGCGAGCCTGGCCATGCTCTTCAGCCTCGGCATCGCCTTCATCATCAGTCCCTGGGCGGCGCGCCTGGTGTTCCGCAGGGAGGCGGGCCTGCCGGAAACGGATGCCTCGGGCCTCCATCCCGCCTCCGAGGACACGGTGGTGCCCGAGGCCGCGGACCACACGGACGCCGAAGTCCCCGACTCCTGGAGCACGCGGCTCTACCGCCGCGTCATGCACGCGCTGCTGGGCAGCGCCAAGGTCCGCCTGGGCTTCTTCGCCGGCGTGCTGGTGCTGCTGGGCGGCTCCATGGCCCTGGTGGGGCTCGGCGTCGTGAAGGTGAAGATGCTGCCCTTCGACAACAAGTCCGAGTTCCAGGTCCAGCTCGACCTGCCGGAAGGCGCGCCCCGGGAGGCGAGCCTCGCCCTCGCCCAGAAGCTGGCCCGGCGCCTGATGGAGGACCCCGTCGTGAAGGACGTACAGGTCTACGCCGGCGAGGCCGCCCCCTTCACCTTTGTCGGCATGGTGCGCCACGCCTTCCTGCGGGAGGAGGCCCAGATGGCGGACCTGCAGGTGAACCTGGTCCCCAAGCAGGACCGCAAGGAGCAGAGCCACACCATCGCCACCCGCCTGCGGCCGGGCCTGGAGCAGCTCCTGGAAGGGAGCGGCGCCCGCCTCAAGATCGTGGAGATCCCCCCGGGCCCGCCGGTGCTGGACACCCTCGTGGCCGAGGTCTACGGGCCCACGGCCGAAGCCCGGCAGGCCGCCGCCGCCCAGGTGCTCGCAGCCTTCCATTCGGTCAAAGGCGTCGTTGACGTGGACAGCTCCCTCAACGCGACGGCGCCCAAGATCAGCCTGCGCCTGGACCGGGAGAAGGCCGCCCTCCACGGCGTGGCCCCCGCTGCCGTGGTCCAGACCCTGTCCATGGCGGGCCAGGGCCTGCCCCTGGGCACCTTCCATGTGGACCACGGCGCCACCCAGGTGCCCGTGATCC
>JBGASS010000221.1:0-5196 GCA_044229555.1 Holophagaceae bacterium | reverse complement strand
TCCCCATGCGCATGGCCGCCCTCCTGCTGGCCCCAGCCTTCGCCGCCCAGTCCCTGGCCGCCCAGGCTCCGCCCGCCGCCAGCCTCCAGCCCGTCTACGACCAGATCCGAGCCCGCCACGGCGAAGCGGTGAAGCGGCTGCAGGACTGGATCGCGCTGCCGAGCATCGCCGCCGAAGGGCTGAATTCGGAGGCCGGGGTGGAACGGATGATGGCCCTCCTCAAGGAGGCCGGCTTCCAGCGGGTGGAGCGGGTTCCCACCGACGGCAAGCCGGGGGTCTTCGCGACCCTGGACGCGGGGGCGGCGAAGACGGTGGGGCTCTACTTCATGTACGACGTGAAGCAGTTCGATCCGAAGGAGTGGTCCTCCCCGCCCCTCGAAGGGCGGCTGGTGGACAAGCCCGGCTTCGGGAAGGTGATCATGGGGCGGGGCGCGGTGAACCAGAAAGGTCCCGAGGCGGCCTTCCTGGCGGCCCTGCACGCCTTCCGCGGCGCGGGACGGAAGCTCCCGGTGAACCTGGTGCTGGTGGCGGAAGGCGAGGAGGAGATCGGCTCCCCGCACTTCGCCCAGGTGGTGCGTCGGCCGGAAGTGCAGGCGGCCCTTGCGAAGACCCTGGGCGTCTTCATGCCCGGCGCCGGCCAGAGCTCCGACGGCGAAGTCACGGTGTCCCTCGGCGCCAAGGGCGTCGTCGAGCTCGAGCTCATCGCCGACGGCGCGACGTGGGGCAGGGGCCCCGCGAGGGATGTCCATTCCTCCCACCGGGCGCGCCTCGACAGCCCCGCCTTCCACCTGGTCCAGGCCCTGGCCACCCTCGTGACCGCCGGCGGAGACCCCGCCATCGACGGCTTCGCGGACCAGGCCCGCCCCGTCTCCGCCGAGGAGGCGAAGCTGATCGACCTCGCCGCGCGGCGGCAGAGCGAGGCCGAAGCCAAAAAGCAGCTCGGGGTGAAGGCCTGGGCCCACGACGCGTCCTGGCGGGAGGCGCTGGCGGCCCTCGTGTCCCGGCCCACGGTGAACATCGAGGGCCTGGTGGGAGGCTACACCGGACCCGGGGGGAAGACCGTCCTGCCCCACCGGGCGGTGGCCAAGCTGGACCTGCGCCTGGTGCCGGGCATGACCTACGAGGGCGCCCTCGCGGCCCTGAAAGCCCACCTCGCCAAACGCGGCTTCGGCGACATCGCCGTGGTGCCCAGCGGCGGCTACGACCCCACCCAGACCTCCGCCGACGCGCCCCTCATCCAGAAGCAGATCGCCACCTACAAGCAGTACGGCCTCGACGCACCCCTCTGGCCCCGCAACGCGGGCTCCTACCCGGGCTGGGTCTTCACCGGGGCTCCCCTCAACCTGCCGTCCGGGCACTTCGGCCTGGGCCATGGCAGCGGCGCCCACGCCCCGGACGAGTACTACCTCATCGACAGCACGAACCCGAAGCTGCGGGGCTTCGACGACGCGGTGCGGTCCTACGTGGACTATCTGGTCGAGCTGGGCCGGTGAACCTGCCTTTAATCTTCATCAGAATCGGTCGCTCACTTCGATCTGATGACGGAGCATCCCAGATCCCCACATCGACTTGATCCACACAATGGATTGGCTTCAATCCAGCGGGCGAATCAGGAATCGTGACTAGGAACGGTCGGACTCACCTTCGATCAATGCCTGTCCGCGTCTCGTGAGGGTATAAGCAAGGCTCGCCCCAAGAAGCAGCCCGACGAACTGCGGCAAGAAGGAGATGGGTTTGAAGGAGACGTAGGCCTTCCAGCTTTGGGGAAAGATCCGGCTCACTCCAAGAAAGGCCAACTGCATGAATGCAATGCTCACGCTGGGCCAAATGCGCCCGCAGAAGTCCGCCAGAAGCAAAGAGACAAACATCGATAGCAGAGTCAGAACGATCCAATGGAAGGGCGCGGACATGGCCTTCAGCACGACGTCTGACGTGATCGACGAGATCCCACTGGAAAAGCCCAGGTAGACGAGGCCGATCACCAGTCCCCAACGGAAGGGCCGTGTTTCGGAGGCCTCGAATATCACATTCCGCGCGGACTCCCCGGTATCCCATAGCCCCGCACCCAGGGCCAGCAAGGGAAGGGCTGGTGCATAGCGATTAAGGAGGGGCTCCGCCGGCCCCTTCCAGCAGCTCCAGATTCCAAGGGTTGTCCACACGAGAGGCATAGCCATTGCCCAAGTGCCGTGCGCTCGCAGCCATCGGCCCAGGCGATACCAAGTCCAGATGCAAAGGCCAATGGCGAGGAATATCCAGGACATCAGGAACGGGGTTATCAGGATGGGAAACCACTTGGGGTAGGTCAGGAACAAGCCCAGAAATAGAAAGGGCAGCGCCATCACACTCACAAGCAACCCCAGGATCTCTGGAAGGAAGGTACGGGAGTGGGCCGGGACAATCATGAGTGGTCAGTGATCCAAACTACCGCTTCAGCTCCGGATGCCGCGCCGCCACCGCGTCCGGGGCGTCGGGCTTGAGGCGCTTGGCGTGGGCGGGCATGCCGATGGCGACGTTGTAGTCGTCGAGATCCTTGGTGACGAGGCCGAAGGTTCCCACCATCGCCCAGTCGCCGACCTTCGTGCCGCTCAGCACGGTGGCGTGGTAGGCCACCCGGGCGTAGGCCGTCCTGCGTGTCGCCCCGGGTGCACGTTCTTGGGATCCACCAGTTCGGCCGCAATGGTGGCTGTAAACGTTGGCGTAGTCGCTGACGCTGGCGCCCTTGCCGATGGTGATGGTGCCCCGGTCGTCCAGGAGCACGAAGCGGTGGATGATGGTGTCGTCGTCGATGCTGATGTTGTAGCCGAAGCTGAACTCCAGGCTGATGAAGACACGTTCTTCCCGCAGTGGAGAAGATGTGGGGCGCCGGCATCGCTGCCTCGGTCTCCGGCCAATACGTTGGCGTTGAGCGGCGAGTTGTCGAACATCTGCCCGGAGCACGGGCGGCTTCACCGGCGTCCATTTCTCGAGGATGAGCTCGCTGTAGTACTCGGCCTCCAGGGTCGCGTTCCGCGGACGAAGTTGAGGAGCGCCACCTCCTCGTGAATGTTCCGGGGCGTCTCGGGCACGCCGTAGAAGGCGCGGCACAGCTCGATGCAGAGCTCGTTGCGGTCCGTCTTCGGATCACGGATGCGGGCGTCGACGCCCGCGATCCAGGCGTCATACTTCGCCTTCGCGGCGGCGTTTTCCAGATCGACGGGGCGATTGGCCATGGGGATTCCTAATTCAAACGAGAACCGTCAACTTAACTGAAGGGGATGAAAAAGGCAGCAGGATCTGCTGCCTTTGAGCGGACCGGTAAGGCCGGGTCTAGTGATGGCTGGGGTCCGCCGCAGGGCCGTGGTGGTCGTCGGCGCTGGGCTTGCCCATGAACTCGATGGTGCGGCCCGCGAAGACCACCCAGGCGCTGAAGACCGCCAGGACCACCGCGCCCAGGATGAAGAAGGGGACGACCAGTGCGGCGAACCACGGATAGGCGTGGCTGAGCAGGCCCGTGCCCAGGGCGACGACGGACCAGACGACGAGGACCGCCCCCCACTTCCGGCTGGCGGAGGTCTCCTGCTGGACCTCTTCGGGCAGCGTGCCGAGGGGCGCCCGGGTTTCCATGAACAAGTGCAGGCCCTGGAAGAGCAGGACGGCGCCCAGGACGTAGGAGAAGACGTACTCGAGGAGGGTCGGCATGAAGGCTCCGGAAGCTCCAGGAATAGCACAGAACCTGGGTCCGGACACCGACGGCAGCCTGGTTCCGGCGGAGGGAAACTAAACCCTTGACCCCGTGAGTGAGTACTCACATATTAGTGAGCGCTCACTCACAACGCTTCCGTGGGCCGCTCTTTGGAGATCTCCATGACCCCCGCCCCCACCGCCACCGGCACCCGCGCCGCCCTGCTCCAGGCCGCCGCCGAACTGATGGTGGAAGTGGGCTTCGACGCCATGACCACCGCCGCCCTGGCCAAGCGGGCCGGGGTGGCGGAGGGCACCCTCTACCGCCATTTCGCCGGCAAGGAGGCCATCACGGAGGCCGTCTTCGTGGAGGCCTGGCAGTCCAACATCCAGGAGATCGAGGCGGCCCTGCCGCCGCCGGACCAGCCGGAGGAGCGGCTGCGGGCCTTCCTGCCGGTGTCCATGACCGTCCTCATGCGGGACCAGGTGCGGGCCCAGGTCTGCAACCAGTGCCACATGCACTGGATCACCCAGAAGCGCCTGGCGGAGCTGCCCCCCGGGCCCCGGGACTTCGTGCGCCTCCTGGAGGACACCCTGCGCAAGGCCCAGCAGGCGGGCGTCACCCGGCCGGACTTCGATCCCTTCTTCGTGGCCAACTTCCTCTTCCATGCCGGGGGCGACCTCTTCGACCGCTTCATCAAGCCGCCCCTGGAATGCTGCGAGCCCCACTACACCCCCGAGGCCTTCATGGAGGCCTGGAACACCTTCCTGAACCCCTGCCTCTTTCCGGAGTCCCGATGACCTCCCGAAGCCTCCTCGCCGACGCGTTCCTGGGAGGGAGCGCCCTCCTCTTCCTCGCCTGCGGCGCCAAGCAGGCCTCCGCGCCGCCGGCCCCGCCCGCGGTCCAGGCCCTGGTGATCGCTTCCGCCGCGGACGCGCCCCTCCAGCTCCGCGGCACCATCTCGGCGGATTCCCGCCTGCGCCTCGGCTTCAAGACCGGCGGCATCCTCGCCGCGGTGCTGGTCAAGGAGGGCGATCGCGTCGCCCGAGGCCAGGTGCTGGCGCGCCTGGATCCCGCGGAAGCCGCGGCGCAGGTCCGGGCCGCGGCGGCCCTCCGGGACAAGGCGAAGCGGGACTGGGCCCGGGCCGACCGCCTGGCCACCGACGGGGCCCTGGCCGCCAGCGCCCGGGAGGACGCGAAGACCGCCCTCGAGGCCGCCGAGGCCAGCCTCGCGGTGGCCCAGGAGGCCCTGGCGCGCATGACCCTCACGTCCCCGGCCGCCGGCACGGTCTTCCAGCGGATCAGCGAGCCCGGGGAAAGCATCGGCTCCGGCAATCCGGTCCTGCTGGTGGACGAGACCAGCGATCTGCGGGTGAAGGTGGGCGTCACGGACCGGGACCTCCGCCGGCTCCGGGCCGGGCAGACCGCCCGGCTGCTGCCGGAGGACGGAGGCGCCGCCGTGGAAGGGCGCATCACCAGCCTCTCCCCCATGCTGAACCCCGCCGACGGCCTCTACTCCGTGGAGATCAGCCCCC
>JBGASS010000220.1:0-4813 GCA_044229555.1 Holophagaceae bacterium | reverse complement strand
CGGGGCCCCATGGTCCAGGCCTGGACACTGCGCCTCGCCCCCAAGTCCGAAGCCAGTGTGGAGCTGGGCCTCCTCATCAAGGCGCCGAAGGAGGGGGAGCTCACGGGGCTGAAGGAGCTGGGGCTGGAATGAGCTTTGTGAACCTTGGCCACGAAGGGTGTGACGGTCCGCACGCAGAAGTTACGCGGTCATGGCGACGCCATGACGGGACCATGACCCAGGCCTGCCGGAAGGGGGACATGCTGCTGCATCCCGATCTCCCTCAATCCGCGCAGACCTCCCGGCGGCCTCACGCCCTGGAGACCTCTGCCCCCGGAACCGCACTCACGTTCCAACCCCTGGAGCCCACCATGCGCGCCGCCCTCCTTCTACCCCTCACCTCCCTCGCCCTCGCGGCCCAGACGCCGGTCAGCTCCTCCGCCGCGGACCGGCGCTCCGTGAGCCTCACCCTCTACCAGGGCAATCTCAGTCTTGTGCGGGAGACCCGCGCCTTCAAGGCGCCGGAAGGCCCTTTCCGGCTTCGCATCGAAGGCCTGCCCCGACAGGCCCAGGAGGAATCCCTCCGCGTGGAATCCCGGCCCGATGCCGCGAGGCTGGCCTTCGCCTCCCGGTCTTTCCTCTCCGGATACCCAGACCCGCAGAAGGTCCTGGACGCCTTCATCGGCGAGAAGGTGAAAGTCGCTACGTCTCGTGACAACGGCGAAACCGTCGAGGAGGGCACCCTCATCGCCTCGACGCCCCAACTGCTGGTGCAGTTCCCGGACCGGGTGGAAGCCCTCCCAGGCACGGGCAGGCGCAGGCTGATCCTGCCCGGTCTGCCCGCTGGCCTCCCCGTCAAGCCTGTGGTGGAGCTTCTGGGCAGCGCGCCCTCCCCGGGAGACACCGAGCTGTCCGTGGACTACCTCTGCCAGGGCCTGCGCTGGCGCTGCGACTACTCTGCAACCCTTGACCGGGATTCCGCATTCCTCGACCTTTCCGCGTGGGCGACACTGGTGAACCTCACCCATGCGGAGTTCAAGGACGTGCCTGTCCAACTCTTCTCCGGCGACATCCCCGGAGCGGAGGTGGAGCTTCTCTATGCCAGATTGAAAGCCCCTGCGGCGGGATTCAGCTCGCTGACCCAATCCGCGAGGTCCGATCCCTGGTCCTCAGCCGGCGTCACTGGTGGCCACGCGATCTATTCGCTGCCCGAACCGGTGACCCTCCTGGCGAACCAGACCGTTCAGGTGTCGCTCCTCACCTCCCACCGGGTGCCGGTCCGTAAGGTCTACGAGGTCACCTGGCCCGCCGCCAGTGACGACAGCGAGGCAGAGGAGGAAGGCGGTCGCGAAATCCCTGTGGAAATGCTCCTCGAAACGCGAAATGACCGGGACCACCAGCTGGGCCGGCCCCTGCCCGGCGGCGCTATCCGGCTCTTCCAGCCCGACGGGAAGGGCCTCCACCAGTTCATCGGCACGCCCCCCTTCCCGGAGACCGCCACCGACGAAAAGCTTCGCTTGTCCCTCGGAGCCTCGCCGGAATTCACGACCCGCGCCCGCACCCTGAACGAGAAGATCACCCCCATCCCGAACACCAAGCTCTCCGTCACCGAGGCCTCCCGCGAACTGTTCCTGACCAACCGCCAAGACACGGAACAGACTGTGCGGGTCCTCGTCCCCCTGGCCGGCTCTTGGCAGGTCCTGCAGACCAGCCGGCCCTGGAAGAAAGAGAATGCCCACCTGCTCGCCTTCGATGTTCCAGTGCCCGCCAGGGGCAAGGCCACGCTCACCTTCCAGGTTCGGGTCAAAGCCTGACCCTTCCATCCCACCGAGGACTCCCATGAAGACCGCCTTCCTTCTCCCCTGCCTCTCCCTCACCCTCGCCGCCCAGACCGTGGTCGACGCCCCCATCACCCGCGTCCGCCTCCACCCCGACGAGGCCTGGGTCACCCGCGTGGGCCAGGCCCGGGTCACCGGCGCGGGGACGGCGAAGTTCGTCATCAAGGACCTGCCGCCGGGGCTGGGGCTGGACGACCTCCGCGTCAGCGCCAAGGGGCCCGAAGGCTCGCGGCTGGGGGACCTCGGCGTCAGCAGCGAGGTGCGCGTGGTGACGGAGACCGCGGAGTACAAGGCCCTGCTGAAGGAGCGCGAGGGGCTGCGGGACCGCCGCGACGCCCTGGAAGCCGAGGGAGAATCCCTGCAGCAGGAATTGAATTTCCTGCGCGGCCTGGCGGCGGCCTACGACAAGGACATTTCCATCAAGCTCGCCGCGACGGCGCCGAACGCGACGTCGGTGGTGGAGCTGAGCAAGGGCCTCGGCACCCGGCAGCACGAAATCCTGGGCCGGGAACGCAAGCGCCGGCGGGAGCTCGAGAAGCTCTCGGAAGAGGAGGGCCGGTTGAACGCTGAGCTGGCCAAGCGCAGCGGCGGCAGCCGGGAGGCGCCCAGCCGCGCCGCCATCGAGATCACCGTGCCGAGGACCGGGGACGTGGAGCTGGAGCTGAGCTATCGCACCCGCGCCGCCCGCTGGACCCCGGCCTACGAGGCCCGCCTCAGCGGCGACCGGAGGAAGCTCGAACTCGTCCTCTACGCCGCCATCACCCAGCAGAGCGGTGAGGACTGGAGCGGCGTGAAGGTGGAGATCAGCAATGCCCGGGCGAGCCGCAGCCTGGCGGTGCCGAAGTACGGTGGGGCGCAGGAGGCGGGGTGGATGGTCGCCCAGCCCGCTAGTTTCGGAAGGACCGCGGAGGTCGTCGCATCCATGGCACCCGGCGTAGTCCGTGGGGGTGGCTCCGCTCAAAATCTGTATCTGGTGAATGGCACGGATGTGAAGGACGCTTCCATGCCTCCGCCCCCACCAATGGAGGCCTCCGAAGCCGGCGCCCAGACTCTCGAAGAAGCCCAGGGCCTCGCCACCACCTTCATCCTGGACGGTTCCAAAGAGGTCCCTTCCGACGGTGAGCCCCACCGCTTCCGTGTGGTCGCCAAGGAACTCGCGCCGGATCTGCGGCTGATCGCTGTGCCCCGCCTGGATCCCACGGTCTACCAGGTGGCCCGCTTCGCCACGCCTTCGGGCATCCCCCTCTTCCCCGGCGCCGCCATCGTCCAGTTCGCGGGCACCGCGCGCCTGGGCCAGACCCACCTCGCCATGCCCGGCCCCGGCCAGCCCTTCGAGCTCGGCTTTGGCCCCTACCGCGGCCTGCGGGTGAGCTACACCCGCGTGGACGCCAAGAAGGAGCAGGTGGGCACCTTCACCAAGGAACGGCAGTGGATCCTGAAGGAGAAGTTCGAGGCCGCCAACGATACGGCGGAGCCCGTGGAGGTCGAACTGCAGGACCGCATCCTGAAATCCACCGTGGAGCAGCTGAAGATCGCCGCCACGCCCGACACGACGCCCGGCGAGGAACGCAGCCCCGGCGTGCGCACCTGGGTCCTGAAGCTCGGGGCCAAGGAGGGCGCCACGGTGAGCCTCGGCACGGTAATCAAGGCCCCCTTGGAAGGCGTGCTCACGGGGCTGGAGGGTCTGCGGCTGCCCCAGTGACCCCCGGAGGTCGGATGGCCGTAGCATGGAGGCATGCCCCTCCCGAAACGCTTCCTGGCCCGCCTGCGCCGGCTGCCGCTCCGGCTGCGGACGCGGCTGCGGGGGGGCACGGAAGGACTCCATCCCTCGGTGGTGAAGGGCTCCGGCCTCACCTTCGTGGAGAACCGGCCCTACCAGGTGGGGGATGATCCCCGCCTCATGAACTGGCCCCTCACGGCGCGCACCGGGGAGCCCATCATCAAGCGCTTCGAGGCCAGCCGCGAGCTGATCCTCTGGCTCGTGGTGGACCCCTCGCCCTCCATGTACCTGGGCGATCCGGTCACTCCCATCCGCTGGGCCCTGGAGCTCATGGGCGCCGCCTGCGCCACCATCCAGGCCACCGGCGACCGCATCGGCCTCATCGTCCCCGGCGACGGCCGCACGCCCCCCCTGCGCCTCGCCCCCAAGCGGGGCAAGGCCTACGGCCTGCGGCTGCTGGAGCGCCTCCTGGAGCGGCCCCCCGCCGTGCCCACCCCCGCCGCGTGGCAGGAGGCCCTCGGCCATTGGGGCGAGCACGGCAAGGGCCACCGCCTGTGGATCTTCAGCAACGGCGCCGGCCTCCAGGGCCTGTCGCCCCTCCTCAAGCCCCTGGCGGCGCGGCACAAGGTGGTGTGGTTCGCGCCGCGGCTGCCCAAGAAGCGCTGGAGCTTCCACGCCAACATGGAGTGGCCCGATCCCGGCCTGCCGGCCTCCATCGAGCGCCAGGCGTGGAATGCCCTGGAGGATCCGGTGGCGCGGATGGGCAAGTGGCTGAAGGCGGGGGGCGCATGAGCCGCCGCGCCTGGACGTCCCTCCTGGCCGCCGCCGCGCCGGCGGCCCTCCTCGCCGCGCCCCAGTGGAAGGCCCCGGAGAAGCTGCCCTTCGGCCGCATGGCGGTGCTGGAGCTGGTGGAATCCGATCCCGCCGCGGCCCCCCTGCCCCGGCCCGGGGACGAGAACCTCGGGCCCCTGGCGCTGCGGGGCGTGGAGGCCACCCGGGACGGGCGCGGCTGGCGGCTCACGGTGCAGCCCCTGGCCCCGGGCCTCGTGGTGGTGCCCCCCATCGATCTCGGCGACGGCCGCCGCACCCCCGAGCTCCGCATCACCGTGCCCCGCACCACCGCCTTCGGCGCCGACTGGAAGGGCGTGGGCGGCGGCCTGCAGGACCGCCTCGAGCCCCTGCCCTTTCCCTGGGGCTGGGCGGTGGCGGCCCTGGCGCCCCTGCTGGCCCTCGCCGCCTGGCTCGTCCAGCGCGTGCGCAAGGGCGGCATGGGGCG
>JBGASS010000219.1:0-4849 GCA_044229555.1 Holophagaceae bacterium | reverse complement strand
CGTGATCACCGGCATGGGCACCCTGAACCCCTGCGGCAACTCGGTGCCCGAGACCTGGGCCAATCTGCTGGCCGGAAAGAGCGGCATCGGCCTCATCGACCGCTTCGACACCGCCGACTTCGCCTGCAAGATCGCGGGCCAGGTGAAGGGCTTCAATCCGGACGAGACCATCGACAAGAAGGAACAGAAGAAGATGGACATCTTCATCCAGTACGCCATGGCCGCCACCCACGAGGCCATGGTGGACGCGGGCTTCGCGGACGCGGAGATGTCCAAGGCCGAGCGCGAGATGTTCGGCGTCTACATCGGCTCGGGCATCGGCGGACTGGGCACGATCTGGGCGGAGGCCAACGGCTACCGCGGGCCCCGGCGCACCAGCCCCTTCTTCATCCCGAGCCTCATCATCAACCTGGCCTCGGGCTTCGTCTCCATCCGCTACGGCCTCCAGGGCCCGAACTCCGCGGTGGCCACCGCCTGCGCCACGGGCAACCACGCCATCGGCGACGCGGCGCGCCTCATCATGCACGGCTACGCCGACCGCATGATCGCGGGGGGCAGCGACAGCGTGGTGAACGAGCTGGGCGTCGGCGGCTTCGCGGCCATGCGGGCGCTGAGCACCCGCAACGACGCGCCGGAAAAGGCCTCCCGCCCCTTCGACACGGACCGGGACGGCTTCGTCATGGGGGAGGGCGCCGGCATCGTGGTGCTGGAGGAATACGAGGCGGCCATGAAGCGCGGCGCGAAGATCTACGCCGAGGTGGCGGGCTACGGCATGAGCGGCGACGCCAACCACATCACCAGCCCGGCCCCCGAAGGCGAAGGCGGCCAGCGGGTCATGCGGGCCGCCATGAAGGACGCCGGCATCGCGCCGGAGCAGGTGGGGTACATCAACATGCACGGCACCTCGACCCCCGTGGGCGACCGGCTGGAGTGCATGGCCATCCACCGGGTCTTCGGGGACCATGCCGCGAAGCTGAAGGTCAGCTCGTCCAAGTCCATGCACGGCCACCTCTTGGGGGCCGCCGGCGGCCTGGAGAGCATCGTCGCCGTGATGGCGGTGAAGACCGGGCAGATCCCGCCCACCATCAACGTGGAGAACCAGGATGCGGAGTGCAACCTGGACGTCACCGCCAACAAAGTGGGCGCCTTCGAGGCCGAATACGTCCTCAACAACGGCTTCGGCTTCGGCGGGACGAACGCCTGCCTGGCCCTGCGTCGGGTGTAGCCGGACCCCGGCGGGGGAAAAGGGCTTGGACTTCCCAGGCCCCGAGTTCGCGTATGATCGGCATCATCCACCCAACAGGAGCCCGCCCATGCTGCGACACGCCCTCCTTCCGCTCGCCGCCGCCTCCCTCCTGGCCCAGGCGCCGGTCCCCAAGAAGCCGGCGGCCCCTTCCCAGGCCTGGACCAACGTGACGACCCTTTCCTACGTCGGGTCCACCGGCAATTCCAGGGGCCAGGCCTTCGGTTTCACCGACGCCTTCACGCTGAAGTGGGACGCCTTCCTCCTCTCGGCCAACCTCGGCGCGATCCGCTCCTCCAGCACGGTCACCGAGCGCAAGGCCTTCTCGAACCAGCTGCCCTACGTCCAGTACTCGGAGAAGGACGTCACCACCGTCACCGCCGAGCAGTACTACGGGAACGGCCGCCTGGAGTGGAAATTCGCCGACGCCTGGTACTGGTACGGCGGCGGCGGCTGGGAACGCAACCGCCCGGCGGGCATCGAGGACCGCTCCTCCATCGCCACCGGCGTCGGATTCGTCTGGATCGATACCGAGGCCACGAAGTTCAAGACCGACCTGGGCGTGGGCAACACCTGGGACAACCTGGCCTACGAGCCCGCGGACTTCAAGGACAGCTACGCCACCGGCGTCCTCACGGCGGCCTTCCGGCAGAAGCTGGGCCCCGTCGCGGTCCTCACCGCCGACCTCGCCTACACCGCCGAGCTTTCCAATTCCACCAACTGGTACGGCGTCGGCCGCTTCGGCCTCTCCGCCAGCATGAGCAAGCACCTCGCCCTCAAGGTAGGCGTGGATCTCACCTACCGGAACTCGCCCAGCAAGATCCAGGTGCCGGTCTACACCTTCAACCCGCCCATCGTGGAGCTCGGCAAGCACGTCGTGGACGCCAAGAAGACCGACGTGGTGTACACCACCGGGCTGGTGGTGACGTTCTAGGGGTGTCGGCGGGGCCGGGAAGGCCAGGTGCCAGGTTCCGCCGTTCCCGCCCCGGCATGAATCGGTCCCCGTCCTGGCTCGCTGTGCTCGCGTTGCGGCCTCGTTGGGCGTGATCCAAAGGACGGATCACGCCCAACAAGGTCGCCTTTCGAAGGTCAAGGTCAACGGCAAGGCCAAGGGCGCAATCCCAGGCTCTTGACCTTGAACAGGTGCCTTCGTGCGGGGTGATGCGCTTTCGGGTTCACCCCGGACGAAGGCGCAACGCGAGCGCAGCGAGCCAGGCTGGGCCGGAAGCCGCAGGCCGAGGCCGGATTGGACGGCAGCCAAGTCCTGTCCTGGCGCTTCATGGGCTCCGCTCCCGTTGCGGCCAACCCTCGAGCCATCGGGGAGGCTACCGGAGGGCTGATTCCCATGGATCGGAACACCCCAGCCCCGAACGTGATCTTCGCCCGCAGCATAAAATTGACCAAATCACTCGGAAATCCTACCTTTAGAGGGTTGGGAAAGGATTGCCAGGCGTGAAGATCTCGGCGCGGGGACGCTATTCCATGCAGGCGCTTTTCGACCTGGCCCACCACAGCCACGGTGCGCCGGTGCCGCTGCACGCCATCGCGGAGCGCCAGAACCTCTCCCTGCCCTTCCTGGAGCAGATCTTCAACAAGCTCAAGAAGGCCGGCGTGGTGGCCTCGGTCCGGGGCCCCAAGGGCGGCTACGTGCTCACGCGGCCCTGCAACGAGGTCGCGGTGGGCGAGGTGCTGCGCCTGACGGATCCTGGCTTCCACGCCGCCGCCAAGGCCGATCCGGACGAGGCCCTCCTGGCCCTCCAGGAGGACCAGCGCATGGCCCGGCTGCTCTGGAAGCAGCTGGACGAGCAGATCGCCGCCTTCATGGAGAAGGTCACCGTGGCGGACCTCTGCAGTGAATCCATGAGCAACACCTGTCCGGTCTGCACCTGCCCCGAGTACGTGAAGGGCGCCCAGCTCGACATGCAGAACGGCAAGCCCAAGGGCTGCGCGGCCCTCCTGGCGTGAGCAGCCCCTGCGCCCTGCCCAGCCTGGCGGCGCCGCCGACGGACGAGGACCGCCAGGGGCTGCCCAGGCTCGAGAAGCGCATCCTGCGCCGCGCCGGCGAGGCCATCCAGGCCTACGACCTGATCGCGGAGGGCGACCGCATCCTCGTGGGCCTGAGCGGCGGCAAGGATTCCTGGGCCCTCCTGGAGGTGCTCCGGACCCTGCAGAAGCGCGCCCCCATCGATTTCGAGGTGCACGGCATCACCGTGGATCCGGGCTTCCCGAAATTCGATCCGGACCGCATCGCCGAGGAGTGCGAGAAGCGCGGCGTGCCCCACCATGTCCTGGGCGCTCCCATCGACGCCCTGGTGCGGGCCCAGCCCGACAGCACGCCCTGCATCATCTGTTCGCGGCTGCGGCGGGGCGTGCTCTACACCTACGCGAGCACGAACGGCTTCACCAAGATCGCCCTGGGCCACCACCTGGACGACCTGCTGGAGACCCTGCTGCTCAACCTCTTCTTCGAAGGGCGCCTGGCGGCCATGCCCCTGCGCCTGCGGAGCGACGATGGCGCCAATGTGGTGATCCGGCCCCTGGGAACCTGCGAGGAAGCGGACCTGCAGCGCTACGCCTGGCTGAAGGGCTACCCCATCGTGCCCTGCGGCTGCCCGCTCTGCGGCGCCTCGGCCCTGGAAAGCCGCCGCATGCAGGCCAAGGAGCTGATCGCGACGCTCCAGGGCAGCATTCCCCAGATCAAGGCCTCCATGCTCCACGCCCTCCAGAACGTGAAGCCCAGCCACCTGCTGGACCTGGAGCTCGGCGCGCGGACGGCGAGCGGCTTGGACGAAGGCGTGCAGCGGCTGGGATGAGGGTTTCAAAGCTAGGCGTGCCCCGCCGTTGGCTCTATGCTGGGCACCACGATTCCCTGGGGGACGCATGAGGGCCATGGCCAAGGCGTGGGTCGAGAAGGCGGAAGCCGACTACGGCACGGCCCAGCGCGAGTTCAAGGTGAAGAAGGGCGCCAATTTCGACGCCGCCTGCCTCCACGCCGAGCTCTGCGCCGAGCGCTACCTCAAGGCCCGCCTCGCCGAGGACGACATCCCCTTCCCCTCCACCCGCCACATCGTCGTCCTCCTCATGCTCTGCCTCGACCTCGAACCCGGCTGGGAGGAGTTCCGCGAGAAGATCCGCACCCTCAGCTCCTTCGCCATCGAGCTCGAGGATCCCGACATGCTCTCCGACGAGAAGATGGCCGAGCTGGCCATGGACGCCTGCGAAGCCTTCCGGACGGCGGCGAGGAAGTCGCTGGGGCTGAAGTAGGCTTAGCGCTTGTCCAGCCCCAGCAGGGCTTTCAGCTTGGGCGTCGCCGTCCGGCTCACGCTCAGCTCCACGCTCTCGGCGATGCGCGCGGCGACCCGGTTCCCCATCAGGGGACGCAGGCCCAGCACGGCTTCCGGGCGCAGCAGCAGGTCCCGCTGGACGCGGACCAGCCGCGAGGTGGGAAAGGCGGCCTCCACTTCCCCCAGGGTGGTCCAGGTCGTGCGGAACCGGGTGCCGCCGGACCAGGCCCACACCACGTTGCGCTCCACTTCGAAGTAGCCGACCTTTCGCAGGTCCAGGAAGACGTGCCCCCCGCCGGCCCGCACGGGGAAGCGCTCCCCG
>JBGASS010000218.1:0-4858 GCA_044229555.1 Holophagaceae bacterium | reverse complement strand
GCGCCCGCTGCTGGAGCGGGCGGGCCTGCGCCTGGAGCTGCGGGGGGCCGCTGGAACGAAGGTCCGCGGCGAGGCCTTCCTCCTGGAGCAGGCCCTGTCGAACCTGCTGGACAACGCCCTGGCCTTCAGCCCCGAGGGCGGCGTGGTCACGGTGGCTGTGGAGCCTTCGGGAGCCTTCCTGGCCCTGCGCGTGCGCGACCAGGGTCCGGGGCTGCCGGACTATGCCCTGGGCCGCGCCTTCGAGGCCTTCTACGCCCTGCCCCGGCCCGGCGGCGAGGCCAAGGGCACGGGCCTGGGCCTCGCCTTCGTGCAGGAGATCGCCGAGCTGCACGGGGGCCGGGCCACGGTCCGCAACCTACCGGAGGGCGGCGCGGAGGCGCGGCTCGAGCTGCCGAGGGCCTGAGGCTTCACCGGGACTTCACGGGACTTCACAGGGCCTTCCCGTCCGGGGCCCATCCTTCCTCCGCGCTCCCGAGGAGGTCCCGATGACGGTCCACTGGTTCACGCCCTGGGGCTGGATCTGGCGGCCCGTGGCCGTGCCGGGCGTCCTGGCCTGCCTCGCCATGCTGGCCTTTGACGTCCTGGTCTTCCTGGCCGTGGACCGCCAGGCCCACTCCGTGAGCGACACGCTCTTCGGGGTCTTTCCCTTCATGGTCCCGGCCTTCCTGCTCCTGGATTGGCTCGCGGTCCGCACCGGGGGTCGCGGCGGCTTCACCGCGCCTTGACCCGCCTTCACGGTCCCTTCTCGCGGGGGTCCCACCGTTCCTTCCAACCGATGGAGGTCGTCCATGAAATGGATGCTGCTGCTCAAGAGCGCGATCGTGGGGTTCCTGTCCCTGGTCCTGCTCATCCCCCTGATGATGGTGCTGGGCCTGGTGGAGGCGCGCAACACGCGCCAGCGCCAGGTGCGGGAGAACGTGGCGGCCAGCGCGGCGGGACGCCAGCAGCTGACCGGGCCCGTGCTGGTGGCCACCTACCGGGAACGCGTCACCACCGAGGACAAGGACGAGCGCACGGGCTCGACGGTGCAGCGGGTGAAGTGGGTGGACCGGGCGATGCCGGTGGTGCCCAAGGACCTGCAGCTCCGGGGCGAAGCCAAGGTGGAGGAGCGGCACCGCGGCCTCTACAAGGCCCAGATCTTCCACCTCAACGGCACCCTGTCGGGCACCGTCGCGATGCCCGCGGGCCTGGGCCTGCCCTTCGGTTCGCCGAACTTCGAACCAGGCCGCCTCCAGCTCCTGGTGGGGCTCAGCGACCTGCGGGGGATCCGCAACCGCCCCGTGGCGGTGTGGGACGGCGCTAAACATGACTTCCAGCCCGGCAGCATCTGCGACGTCCTGCCGAGCGGCATCCACGCCGACCTCGGCCCGCTCGAGAACGGACCCCGCCGGGAGGTGAGCTTCGAAGTCCCGCTGGAGATCACCGGCTCCGAGGACCTCTCCATCGCACCGGTGGCGGAAAACACCCAGGTCACCCTGCGCAGCGACTGGACGAGCCCGAGCTTCGCGGGCCGCTTCCTGCCGGTGAAGCACACCATCACCGACGGCGGCTTCGAGGCCACCTGGCAGGTCTTCGCCCTGGCGCGCAACCTGGGCGCCATCCTGCACCGCAACGGTCCAACCCCCACGGAGGAGTGCTTCTCCGTGGCCTTCCTGGAGCCCGTGAACATCTACCTCCAGTCCGAGCGCGCGGTGAAGTACGGCTTCCTCTTCGTGGGCCTGACCTTCGGCGCCTTCTTCCTCTTCGAGCTGCTCAAGGGCCTGCGCATCCATCCCGTGCAGTACTTCCTCGTGGGCCTGGCGCTCGCCATGTTCTTCCTGCTCCTCATCAGCCTCAGCGAGCACATCGCCTTCATCCCCGCCTACCTCGCCAGCGCCGGCGCCTGCATCCTGCTCATCGGCAGCTACCTGGTGCATGCCCTGAAGAGCCTCGGCAGGGGTCTCGGCTTCTCGGGCGGCCTCGCGCTCCTCTACGCAGCGTTGTATGGGCTGCTGGCCAGCGAGGACAACGCCCTGCTGCTGGGCGCGGGGCTGCTCTTCCTGGCCCTGGGGGCGGTGATGATGGCGACGCGGAAGCTGGACTGGTACCGCGTGGCGGAGCTGAAGGCCGAGTGAGTGTCTTGATCAAGCCCGTGTCCACGCGTGCTACATACTCGATGCTCTCCGGGCTCCTCTTCCTGTCTGAATTGCTTGTTGCCACGACCTTCAGGCAGCACCGTTTCATTCGAGGTTCCGTGAGCGACATCCTCGCGACGCCGTTTCTCTACCTGGCCACCCAGGCCCTTGTACCTGGTCGCCCAATCCCCCGGCTCCTTTTCGTCTCCGGTTTTGCCTGCCTGCTGGAGTTCAGCCAGCAATTTCATTTAGTAGAAAGGCTAGGACTAGCTCGTGGGACATTCTTGGCAACTCTTCTCGGATCGACCTTCAGCTACACAGACATATGTATGTATCTTTTGGGTTGTTGCTTCGTAGGAATAATTGAATACATGAGGCGCTAAGCCAATATATAAATAGTTGGGTTGTGTGATGGAGGTTATATGAAATCAATAATCCTACGAATTATTCCATTATTTATAATCACATCTGTAGTATTTCTATATAGGTGTAGTTATCAGAGATTTATAACTCGTATTTATACCGTGGATGCATTCGAAGAACTAGACATATCATCAGCACAAGTAAAGGATCTAAAATCGATAGCATTACTTATTTCTAACAATAAATTAACTTTGATGCAATCGGTTCATAATCATTGTACGGGGTATCCGATAGATGATTTTCAAGAGATGAGCGAATTACGATATTGGACAAGGCCATGGTTAATCAATAAATATCTTAATAAATCAACACTTGCTGAGAAGCAATTGTTACTGAAGTACGAATCAGCTCACAACAACCCTTATAATATTTATATAGATGATATCAATTATATTCCAAAGGATAACGCCATGTCTTTCACACTAAAAAGTAGGTTGGTCATAGATTTAGATTCTGAGGAATGGATCGTAGAACACAAAGTCGTCAACTCGATGAACATCCTGGCGCGATCAAGATGGCCACAGTACAGGTTCTACCGCTCACGGTCGCTCGAAGATGGCTGGTCCTACATCATCACCGCGCATCGGCGAGAGGAACATCGGTCCGGAGACTCGTCGATGCTGCTTTGGTTCAAACGGACCATGCTGAGCCGGGAGCAGCGCGCGGTAGCGGAGACCCTACGAGGCATAGACAAGCCTGAATCCATCCACCCCTCGAGTTAGGACGGGGAGTAGAGAAGCTCTTGGCGGTGATGATGAAGATGCGGAAGCTGGGCTGGCCCGCGGTGGCGGAAAGCCCTGTGGAGTGGTGAAACCCCTGGCCGGTTCAACCCTTCCGAAGGTCCATTGGTCCAAGGGAAATGCTCCCGTCCCGCCTCAGCAACCTTGCAGAATCCCTTAGCCTCGCATAGGCTGATGCCGATCCTTTCCTACAACCTTGGAGCTCCACCCATGACCCTCGCCCCACGGCTCCGGTCGGCCCTGCCCGTCCTTCTCCTGCTCGCCTCCCTCCTCTCCCTCGCCTGCGGCGGGGGCGGCGGCTCGACGGCTTCCACGGACAGCTCGAACCCCAAGCCGCCCATCGTCTACGGGAAGATCCGCAAGACCACGCCCGTGGATGGCGACACGCGGGAGTACTACGTCCACGTGCCCCTGAAGTACGACGGCAAGACGACGGTGCCGCTGCTCTTCATGTTCCACGGCACCAGCGGGGACGGGGAGAAGTTCTACAACATCTCCGGCTGGAAGGAGAAGGCCGAGGTGGAGAACTTCATCTCCGTGTACCCCAGCAGCTGGGGCTACTGCTTCACCGATCCCGACGACGGCCTGGTCAAGCAGAACACCAAGTGGAACGACTTCACCCTCGTGGACATCCTCTGCGCCGGCCAGACGCCAAGGGACGACGTGAAGTTCGTGAACCAGATGATCACGGAGCTGCGGGCCGCCTACAACATCGACGCCAAGCGGATCTACGCCGCCGGCTTCTCCAACGGCGGCCAGTTCACCTCCCGCCTCGCCGTGGACCTCTCCGACAAGCTCGCCGCCGTGGCCAGCAACAGCGGGAGCCTCCGCCCCGCCACGGTCTACACCCCCAAGCGCAAGCTCCCCATCGCCTACATGGTGGGCAACAAGGACGACCGCTACATGGCCCTAAACAACGGCCAGCCCCTGCCCATGGACATGGCGGCCTTCTTCGCCGTGCCCTTCTTCACCGGCGTCACGGCCTCCTACGTCCAGTCCTTCGGCCTGCAGCAGACCTACACCCTTTCCGGCGCCCCCGGCGTCGAGCCCGTGGCCACCTTCGCCAGCGCCACCGGCGCGCCGGGGAACCTCCTCCACATGATCGTGGTGAAGGACATGACCCACCTGTATCCCAACGGCGACAACTTCCCCCTCAGCGCCCCGAACCAGCAGTGGGAGTTCTTCAAGCTGTACAGCCTTCCGTAGGGGGCGTGGCGGGACTGGGCCGGTACACATCGTCGATTCCGGCACGAACGAGGGTGTCGCGGTCGCGGTCGAGGTTGAAGTTGAAGTTGAAGTTGAAGTTGACCTGGAATTTGACCTTCCAGGAGCTCCTGGCTCAACGAGGGCCGCGCCCTTCGGCCCTCGTTGAGCCAGGAGCCACACGCGCAGCGGGGTCAGCGACGGGACCGGGACGCATCGCGACGAGTGGACGACCGGCTCATGTGAGCCATGGAGGGAGCCTCGAAGCGGACGTCAGCTTCCGTGCCTGGAACGGGCTCCCACTCGCGCTGCGCGCTCTGGCACCGCGATCCGCGAGCGCCGAAGGGCGCGGCGCTCGTGGATCGCGGTGCTCGTTGA
>JBGASS010000217.1:3534-4875 GCA_044229555.1 Holophagaceae bacterium | reverse complement strand
CATCGCCGAGACCGGCGCGGGCCAGCACGGCGTGGCCACGGCGGCGGCCTGCGCGCGCCTGGGCCTCGCCTGCACCGTGTACATGGGCGTCACCGACATGGCCCGCCAGGCGCCGAACGTGGCTCGCATGCGCATGTTCGGAGCGCGGGTCGTTCCGGTGGCGTCGGGGCAGGGGACGCTCAAGGAGGCCGTCAACGAGGCCCTGCGGGCCTGGGCGGGCTCCTGCGAGACCGCGCACTACATCCTCGGCAGCGCCCTCGGCCCCCATCCCTTTCCGACCCTGGTGCGCGCCTTCCAGACCGTCATCGGCGAGGAGGCCCTCGCCCAGGTGCTGGAGCAGCGGGGCTCCCTGCCCGACGCCGTCCTCGCCTGCGCCGGGGGCGGCAGCAATGGCCTGGGCCTCCTGGTGCCCTTCCTGGACCGCAAGGTGCGGCGCTTCGCCGTGGAGGCGGGCGGCCATGGCGAGGCCCTGGGGGAGCACGCCGCGCGAGTCGGCGGCGGGCGGGCGGGCGTGCTGCATGGCTGCAAGACCCTCCTGCTTCAGGACGCGCACGGCCACACGGCGGAGACCGCCAGCATCAGCGCGGGCCTGGACTATCCTGCCCTGGGCCCCGAGCTGGCGGCCTACGCCGTGGACGGGAGGGTGGAGGTGCTGCGGGCCTCGGACGACACGGCCCTGGAAGGCGCGAAGGCCCTTTGCGAATGCGAAGGCATCCTGCCGGCCCTAGAATCCAGCCACGCCCTGGGCGTGCTCCCGCACCTCGCGTCCCTCGGCCTCCGCAGCGTGCTCCTGGGCCTGTCGGGGCGCGGCGACAAGGACCTTTCCACCTACCAGGCGCGGCTCGGGCTCTGAGCCTTCGACGACACGGGATGACCATGAATCCACTGCTCCCCTTCCTCATGGCCGGCGATCCCTCCCTGGACGCCCTGCCGCGGCTGCTTGCGGAAGCCAAGGCCCTGGGCCTCGACGCGCTTGAAGTCGGCCTGCCCCACAGCGATCCCATCGCCGACGGACCCGTGCTGCAGGCGGCGGCCCAGCGAGCCATCCAGGGCGGCGCCACGCCGCTGAAGGTGCTGGAAGCCCTCGCGCGGTGCGCCGAGGCGCCGGACGTCGTGCTCTTCACCTACCTGAATCCGCTGCTTCAGCTCGGCGCCGAAAAGCTGATCACCCTGCTCCGGCCCACGCCGGTCAAGGCCCTGCTGGTGGTGGACCTGCCGGACGACCAGGAAGTCGGCTTCGAGGCCGCCCTGGTGGCCGCGGGCTATCCCATGATCCCCCTCCTGGCCCCGACGACGGACCTCGCCCGGGCGGGCGGCCTGCTGGCCCGGCGGCCCGACCCC
>JBGASS010000217.1:0-3480 GCA_044229555.1 Holophagaceae bacterium | reverse complement strand
ACGTGGTGGCGCGCCTGGGCGTCACCGGCAGCGACCAGGCCACGGACCTGGGGCCGGTGCAGGGAAGGGTGGCGGCCCTGGGTCGCCTTTCGGGCCGCCCCCTCGCCGTGGGCTTCGGCCTCAGCGATGCCGCCAGCCTGGCCGCCGTGCGGAGCTGGGGCGCCACGCCGGTGGTGGGCAGCGCCCTGGTGAAGGCCCTGGCGGAGGGAGTGTCCCTCACGGATTTCCTGACACCGAGAACGGGCCAGAGCTGAGACCCGCCGCACGTAAGGGTCTTCGCGCAGATTTCTCGTCACGGGAGGGAAATGCCTGATAATGACTGGCCCTCCCGGAGCGATCGTCATGAAGAGCCAGCCCGCACTTGGCCCCGCCAAGGTCCTGGTGGTGGAAGACGCCCCCATCAACGTGGAGGTCGTCCTTGGCATCCTGGGGCGGGACGAGCAGCTCGCGCTGAAGGTGGCGCGCACGGGCGCCGAGGTTCTCGAGGCCGTGCAGGCCGAACTGCCGGACCTGATCCTCCTGGACATTGGCCTGCCGGACCTGGACGGCTACACGATCTGCCGGCGCCTCAAGGCTGATCCCCGCAGCGCAAACATCCCCATCATCTTCCTCACCTCCCGGGACGAACCCGAGGACGTGGCGCGGGGCTTCGAGGCCGGCGGCGTGGACTACATCACCAAACCCTTCGAAGCCCTGGAACTGCAGGCCCGGGTCACCTGCCATCTGGCCCAGAAGCGTTGGTCGGATGCGGAACGGGCCCTCATCGCGGAGCTGGAGGCGGCCCTGGCAAACGTGCGGACCCTGTCGGGCCTCATCCCCATCTGCGCCTGGTGCAAGCAGGTGCGCGACGACCAGGGCTTCTGGCAGCAGGTGGAGAGCTACGTCGCCGAGCATTCCCGCGCGGAATTCAGCCACAGCGTCTGCCCCGACTGCCTGCCCAGGCTCAAGGCCCAATTCGAGGAGGAAGTGCCCAATGCCTGAATCCGCGCGCGCACGGATTCTCGCGGTGGACGACACGCCTATGAACCTGAGCCTGCTCGAAGGATGCCTCGGGGACGTCTACGAGTTGCGAGTCTCCCCCAGTGGCCCGGAGGCCCTGGCCCTCCTCGAAAGCTGGACCCCCGATCTCATCCTCCTGGACGTGATGATGCCGGGCATGGACGGACTCGAGGTCTGCCGCCACCTGAAGGCTGATGAGACCCTCCAGGCAATCCCCGTGATCTTCGTGACGGGGCGGGACGAGGAAGCCGACGAGTTGGAGGGCCTGGAAGCTGGGGCCGTGGACTACATCACCAAGCCCTTCAGCCTTCCCATCGTGAAGGCCCGGGTGGGCACCCACCTGGAGCTGAAGCGCTGCCGGGACCTGCTCCGCGCGCACGCCTTCGTGGACGGCCTCACGGGCCTCGCGAACCGACGCCGCTTCGACGAGGCCCTCTCCCAGGCCTGGGCCCTGGCCGTCCGCCAGCGTTCGTCCCTGGGCCTGGTGCTCCTGGACGTGGACCACTTCAAGGCCTACAACGACGCCTACGGCCACCCCGCCGGAGACGCCTGCCTCTGCGCCGTGGGCCGCGCCCTGGCGACCGCCCTGCCTCGGGTGTCCGACCTGGTGGCCCGCTACGGCGGCGAGGAGTTCGTGGTCCTGCTGCCGGGCACGGGCCTCGAGGGTGCCCAGGCCGTCGCCGAGACCCTCCGGCGCGCCGTGGAGGCCATGGACCTGCCCCACGCCCACTCCAGCGCCGCCGGCCACGTCACCGTCAGCCTCGGCGCCGCCGCCTGCCTGCCGCACCTCAAGCTGGTCTCCGCGGCGCTGGTGGAAGCCGCCGATGAGGCGCTCTACCGCGCCAAGCAGGCGGGGCGGAACCGGGTGGAGGGCTGAGGTGGGAGGCCTGGTCCGGTGGCTGGTCGCCCTGCTGGGCCTGCTATTGGCCGTATCTGCCCGGGCGGGCGAGCCCCCCCGCCACCTGGACTCCCTGCAGGTCAAGGTCTGGTCCCAAGCCCAGGGTCTGCCAGGGTCGCTGAACGCCCTCGCGCGAACCACCGATGGCTACATCTGGATCGGGACCTACGAGGGGCTGTTCCGCTTCGATGGGGTGCGCTTCACGTCCTTCACTGAAGAGAACACGCCGGCCCTGAGGGGCAACAAGATCCGCGCCCTTCGGGCGGACCCTGATGGCGGGCTGTGGGTCGGCATGCATGGGGCGGTGGTCCGCATGGACGGGACGGGCTTCCATCGCCTGCCCCTGACCGGGCTTCATCCGAACGACTCGATCCAGGAAATCCTCCTCGACCGGGAGCGCCATCTCTGGTTCCGGAGCACCCTCCGGGGCCTCTGTCGGTGGGACGGGATGAACCTGGCGGACGTGGTGTCGGGGGGGCGTTTCAGCGAGTCCTCATCCCAGCTGACGATCACCTCGGACGGCAGGATCCTCGCTGCCACGCTCGAGGGCGTGCTTGAGATCGAAGGGGGCCGGGCCCGACCCTTCGCCGGCTCACCGCTCGCGTCCGGGGAAGTCGCGACGAATATCGCGTCCTCCTTGAATGGGGTGCTCTGGATCTCGACCAGGACGGGGCTCCATCATCTGGGCAAGGGAGGATGGCATTCCTACACAGAGCAGGATGGCCTGCCCTCGCCCCCCTTCCGCTCCATCCGGATCGAGCCCTCGGGGGCGCTCTGGATCGATTCCCGGACCGGAGGATTGGCCCGGCTGGGCGACCATGGCCTGGAGCTGCCCATGGGCCAGGCCCATCGGCTCGCGAACCTCGCCGGAGTGGTGGTGGATCCCGAGGGAGCCACCTGGGTGGCCACAAGCCTCCACGGGTTGCTCCAGTTCAGCCCGTCTCCCTGGGTGACACGGGGCGCCCCGGAGGGCTATCCGGAGCGGATCCTCTGCATGCTGAAGGACTCGCGGGGCAGCCTCTGGCTGGGATCGGCCGGGGATGGGCTCCGGGTGATCCAAGGAGGCCGGATCCGAGCCCTCGGCCCCGAGGAGGGACTCCCGGACCGGACCGTGATCTCCCTGGCCGAGGCCCCGGACGGATCCGTGTGGGTCGGGACCTACTCGAGCCTGTACCGGGTCGTGGGCACCCGGGCCTCCCGGATCCAGACGCCGCTGACCCAGGGGCCGTCCGTCGTCAGGGTCCTGTTCAGGGACTCGAAGGACCGGATGTGGGTCGCCCTGGACCGCGAGGGGCTCCTCCTCTGGGACCGGGGGACCTTTCGGGTGGTCTCGTCGCAGGCGGATCCCCTGCGACCCTACGTCTACTCGATAGCGGAGGCTCCGGACGGCTCGGTGTGGGCGGGAACCTATGACCTTTGTCTCGGGCGGATCAAAGACGATCGCGTCCAGGTCTACGGGGCTACCGAAGGGATCAGCCATACCTTCACGGTCTACCCGGATCCCGAAGGGGGCGTCTGGCTCGGCACCCAGGCCGGGCTGATCTTCTTCAAGGATGGACACGGACGTGCCCTCGGACCCTCGC
>JBGASS010000216.1:0-4908 GCA_044229555.1 Holophagaceae bacterium | reverse complement strand
GATCTCCGCCACCACGCCGCCGATGCCACCGACGCCAGCTTCGCCGTGGCCGCGTTCCCCGGGCGGCGCCGAGCGCGCCACGGAGCTCACGGCGTGGCGGCGGCGGTCCCGGCGGGCGCCGGCGCGTTCGCGGGGGCCGCCCCGTCCGCAGGCGCGTTCCCGGGCGCGGCCCCCTCCGCGGGCGCAGCCGCAGGCGCGGCCGCGGCGGCAGGCTTGGGACCATCGCCCTCCTTGTACGCCGCCATGGCCATGTCCTCCGGGGTGGGGGCGTTGGACGACGGCGCGTCCACCGGAATCAGCCAGCGCTGGAAGTACGTCGGTCGATAGGGGCCGCCGAACCAGCCCTTGAAGTGCACGGTGGCCATCTGCCACACGCCCTCGGGAGTCCTGTAGACCACGTCCACCTCCGCCTGCCCGCCATCCAGGCGGAGCTGCAGGACGGAGAACGCGGATTGATCTCCCGCCTGCATCGGACGGGCGTCCGGGCCGAGCTGCTTCTGCACGCGATACCACACGCGGGCATCGGTTCCCGGGGGGAGGTTGAACACCAGCGGCGCCTGCGGAGTGGCGTTCTGGCGCGTGTACTGCACGGCGCTGGCCATGCACTGCGGGCATGGAGCCGCGGACGGCACCAGCGGCGGCTTGCCGGACACCGGCGGCCAGGTGGCAAGAGGCGTGCATCCGGCCGCAGCGGTCATCACCGCCGCGCACAGCAGAATCAGTCCGAATCGCATGGCGGGGAGTCTAGTGCGCCACCCCCGCACGCGCCGTCCGCCCTCCCGGCGGGTACGCTGCGTCCCACGCACGCAGTTCGCGGGGCGGCCGGGTGGCGGTCCCCTCGATCCGCGACCAAGGAGGTCACCGTGGGTTTGCTCAAGCGAAGCACCGTGCTGTTCACGCAGAGCTGGTCGCTCCTGCGCCGCAACCCGACGCTGGCCGTCTTCCCGGTGCTCTCCGGCCTGGCGCAGCTGGTGCTGCTGGCATCCTTCGTGGGGACGATGGTGGCCAGCGGCACGTTCGACGAGGTCGTGAAGTCCCTCGCCACGGAGGGCGAACGCCACCGGCACCAGGCCGTCGTCATCAACCACGCCGTCGTGTGGCCGATGGTGTTCGGGTTCTACGTCGTGACCTTCTTCGTGCAGAACTTCTTCAGCACCGCCCTGGTCGGCGCGGCCCTGGCCCAGTTCAGCGGGCGGGCCGCCACCCTCGGCTCGGGGCTCAGCTTGGCCATGTCCAGGCTGCCGCAGATCCTCGGCTGGACCCTGCTCAGCGCCACGGTTGGCACCATCCTCCAGATGATCGCGGAGCGCCTGGGGGTCGTGGGCCAGGTGGTGATCCGCCTCCTCGGCTTCGGCTGGGCCATCGCCACGTACTTCGTCGTGCCGGTGCTGGCTGCGGAGGGCGTGGGGCCGGTCACGGCGGTGAAGCGCTCCGTGGAGGTCCTGAAGGGCCGCTGGGGCGAGTCGCTCGTCCTGAACGTCGGGATGAGCGCGGTCCTCACCATGGGGAGCGGGCTGATCCTCGCGGGCATCATCATGCTCTCGTTCGCCGCGTACTACGCCCTCCAGAGCATCGTCCCGCTGGGCATCGGGCTCGTGCTCGCGGCCGCGGTGGTCATGGTGACGCTCCTCCTCGGTGCCACCGTTCGCGGCGTGATCCAGGCCGCGCTCTACAGCTTCGCCAAGGATGGTTCGACCCCGGCCGGATTCGATCAGGAGGCGCTGAGCGCGGCCTTCCGCCCGCGCGGCAAGTGACCGTCCGGGCGCCCTCCCCGCCAGGGCGCGCCGGCGCTACTTCTCCGCCTTGGCGATCTGCCAGTACTCCAGCTCGATCGGTGCCTGCCGACCGAAGATGGTGACCAGCACGCGGACCAGTCCCTTGTCCGGCAGGACCTCGTCCACGGAGCCCTCGTAGTTCTGGAAGGGGCCTTCCTTGATGAGGACGGCGTCGCCCTTGACGAACTCCATCTTCAGCTGCGGCGCCTCCTCGGGCTTGCGGCTGTCGAAGAGCATCTTCTCCACCTCGGGCGGAGCCATCGGCGTGGGACGGCCGGCCGTGCCGACGAAGTCACCGACGCCCGTGGTCTCCTTGATCAGGAAGAAGACGTCCTGCGGAATCCGGCCATCCGGCTCCAGCTTCATCTCGACGAACACGTAGCCCGGATAGAGCTTGTTCTCCGTGACGCGCGGCTTCCCGCCGCCCTTCATCACCTTGGTCTTCTCCGTGGGCACCATGATGCGCCCCACCAGGTCCTGCATGCCTTCGATGGCCACCTTGCGGAGGAGCGTCTCCCGGACGGGGCCCTCCTTGTTGCTGGCCACGCGGAGCACGAACCAGTTCATGCCCTCGCGGTACATGGGCAGATCCTGCGCGGGATCGAACCCCTCCGCGTCCGTCGCCGGCTGCTCCGCGGCCGCGGCCTCGCCCTTGGCGTGGCGCTTGCGGGCCATGAGCGGGTCCAGCGCCTTGTGCGTGGCCACGCCCGTCTTCAGACTGCCGCCGCCGGCTGCGAGTGCGCTGCGCCCCGTGGCCAGGTTCTTGACCTTCCGCGCCTGCTGGGCCTCCCCAGGGCTCGCCGCGTCCGTCGTTGGTTCCTTGGACTCTTCGAGCATTGGGGTACCTCAGTGGGCCTGCAGCACGCCGATCTGGGTGAGGCCGGCGGAGAACATGAGATCGCAGGCCTTGCAGAACGCCGCGATCAGGACCGCGGTGCCGATGACCACCATGGTGGAGCCGACCAGCTCCCGCCGGGTGGACCAGTTGACCTTCTTCATCTCCTGCTCCGTGGCCACGAAGAAGTCCACGGAGCGGGGGTTGGCGCCGCAGTACCACCAGATGCCGAGGGCGCCGGCCAGGCACACCACCAAGGCGACGCCGAAGGCGATGTAGCGGTGGTGATCCCCGGCGACGTCGGAGCGGTCGAAGATCTGGAAGAGCCAGACCGCGCCCAGGAGGACCAGCAGGCCGAAGCCCACGGTCGACATCAGCCGCGTCCAGTACCCCTGGCCCTTCTTGTAGATGCTGCTCTGCACGCTTGACTCCTGGATCCCGGACGGACTGCTTCTTCGGAAACACGCCGGGAGGGGATCGAACCCACGACCTGCGGATTTGGAATCCGCTGCTCTACCAGCTGAGCTACCGGCGTAGCTTCGGCCACCGGCCGTACGGCCGCCGGCCCGACGAGGTCACTTCCTCTTGATCTTGTGCAGGGTGTGCTTCCGAAGACGGGGGCTGTACTTCCGGAAGCCCTCCTTCACCTTCTCGGCGATTCCACCCTTGACGCGGATCTCCGTCCGGTAGTTCAGGTCACCGCACTCGGTGCACTGAAGCCAGACGTACTCGCGGTCCATCGACTTCTTGGCCATGAGAGCCGACCGTGCGGCCACCCTCGCGGATGGCGAACCGCACGCCCTCCTCCATGGCGACGCCCTTGCCTTCCAGGTCCACTTCCATCTGCACGTTGTCGCCGGGCATGCACATGTCGGCGCCGATCAGCTTGTTGATCTTGCCGGTGATGTCCGTGGTGCGGAAGTAGAACTGCGGCTTGTAGCCGGCCACGAACGCGGTGTGGCGGCCGCCCTCCTCCTTCTTGAGGACGTACACCTGGGCCTCGAAGCGGGTGTGGGGCTTGATGGTGCCGGGCTTGCAGAGGACCTGGCCGCGCTCGATGTCGTTCTTCTCCACGCCGCGGAGCAGGCAGCCGACGTTGTCGCCCGCCTGACCCTGGTCGAGGGTCTTCTGGAACATCTCGACGCCGGTGACGGTGGTCTTCTTGTTCTCCGGGCGGAGACCGACGATCTCCACTTCCTCACCGACCTTCACCACGCCGCGCTCGATGCGCCCCGTGGCCACGGTGCCGCGGCCCTTGATGCTGAAGACGTCCTCGACGGACATCAGGAAGGGCTTGTCGGTCTCGCGGACCGGCTCGGGGATGAAGGAGTCGATGGCATCCATGAGCTCCTGGATGCACTTGGTCTTCTCCGGGTCCGTCGGGTTGGACAGGGCCGGGTACGCCGCGCCGCGGATCACCGGGGTCTCGTCGCCGGGGAAGCCGTACTTGTTGAGCAGCTCGCGGACCTCCATCTCCACCAGGTCCAGCAGCTCCTTGTCATCCACCAGGTCCACCTTGTTGAGGAAGACCACGATCTTGGGCACACCCACCTGGCGGGCCAGGAGGACGTGCTCCTTGGTCTGCGGCATGGGGCCGTCCGCCGCGGAGACCACCAGGATGGCGCCGTCCATCTGGGCGGCGCCGGTGATCATGTTCTTCACGTAGTCGGCGTGGCCGGGGCAGTCGACGTGGGCGTAGTGGCGCTTGGCCGACTCGTACTCCACGTGGCTGGTGGCGATGGTGAGGATCTTGGTGGGGTCGCGACGACCTTCGCTCTCGGAGGCCTTCGCCACCTGGTCGTAGCTGATCGCCTTGCTCAGACCCTTGGCGCCCTGCACCGCGGTGATGGACGCAGTGAGCGTGGTCTTGCCATGGTCGACGTGCCCGATGGTGCCCACGTTGACGTGCGGCTTGGTGCGGTTGAACGTTTCCTTGGCCATGTCCTGTCTCCGTCGATTCGGCGCCGCGACTCCTCCGAACGCCGAACGCCGGCGTCCTTGGAAGCCACCGAAGGGGATTGAACCCTCGACCTCACCCTTACCAAGGGTGTGCTCTACCACTGAGCTACGGTGGCGTAGCCGATGAAAAACCGCCCGTGTTGGGCGGTGGAGGAACCATGCTACCGGAAGGTTCCGGCCGGTCAAGGGGGACGGTCGCCGGCGGCGCGGGCGGAGGGGCGGGAGACGCCCGCGGCAGGCAGGCCCCCCGGGGACGGCAGGTGGGGTTCGAACGCCCCTCCGGTGGCCCCGGGACGGGTCGCAACCCCTTGCGGCCCGGTGCCGCCGGGCGGTCCGGGC